>JAGQVV010000113.1 GCA_020437805.1 Flavobacteriales bacterium | reverse complement strand
AACTCGTGATCGCGACAGGCTCCGTTCCGAACAAATTCGGTTGGCCTGGACAGGACCTGCCCGGAGTGCAAGGACTATACAGTTGGCAGGACCTCGAGCACATGGAGCGCGATACTCGCGGGATCGATCGTGCCGTGATCGTTGGTGGTGGCTTGATCGGCGTGGAAATGGCGGAAATGCTGCGTAGCAGGAACATAGAGGTCTCGTTCCTTGTGCGTGAAGGAGCTTTTTGGGGCAACATCCTGCCTGAACAAGAGGCGGCCTTGATCACCCGGCACATTCGGGAACACCATGTGGACCTACGACCGGATACGGAGTTGGACGAGATCCTTGAGGGTCCGGACGGGCGAGTGCGTGGCGTACGGACCAAAGGCGGAGAAGAGATCCAATGCGGTTTCGTAGGCCTGACAGCCGGGGTGCGACCGAACATCGACTGGATGAAGGAGAGCCCGGATATCGCTACCGATCGCGGTGTGCTGGTGAACGAATTCCTGGAGACCAACGTTCCTGACATTCATGCTATCGGCGACTGTGCACAATTCGCGGAACATCCCGACCCGGATCGCAAGTCCGTCGAACAAGTCTGGTACACGGGCCGCATGATGGGTGAGACCGTTGCAATGACGCTGACCGGAGACAGGACCCCCTACCGGCCCGGCATATGGTTCAATAGCGCCAAATTCTTCGATATCGAATACCAGACCTACGGTTGGGTACGGAGCACGCTCCAGAAAGGTATGTCGGAGCACTATTGGGAACATCCTGGAGGTAGGATCGCTGTGCACATGGTTTGGGCGACGGGTGATCGGACCCTCCAAGGGATCAACGTGTTCGGTCTACGCCTGCGTCATGGGGTGCTGGACCGGTGGTTGCGTGAAAGGGCCACGGTCGACCACGTGGTGGAGCACTTTTCGAAAGCGGGTTTCGATCCGGAGTTCCAGACCGCCGTGACCGGCATGGTGCAACACTCGTTCAGGTCCGTGAACAGGATAACCGCATGAGCAACATCGACCACGGTCTTTCCATCGCCGAAGTCCGAAGCGGCACTCTGGACGGCATTCAAAAGGCTGCTTTGACCATGGTGGCCCTTGGTACCCTCGCCCTGTTGGTGGCCTGGTCTTTCGTTCCGGGATCCGGAACGGGTTTGGTCCTCGCCGCGGCCCTATCCGCCATAACGACCGGTGGGGTCATATACACTCACCGTACTTACGCGAACGATCCCAGCGGGATCAAGAACAACGGGGTTTGGCAGGATGGCCTTTCCGCTCGTGGAGCATCCGCATGGGTGCTTGGGGTGGTGCTGACCGGTTTCTATGTCCTGCTCTACTTCCACCCGGAGTACCTCGGCCTTGGAATGGATGGTGGCACGAATTCAGGGATCATCTCCTTGTTCGACCCTTTGAGCCGTGCATTGAACGGGAACTCCGCCTCGGAGTGGTTCGTCTATGGCACGCTATACACCTTGGCGATCCTGATCATGGGCTATAAGTTCATTTGGAAGTACCGCCATGTGAAGTACCAGGTCATCCGCACCATTTCGGTCATGTTCTTCCAGCTCGGTTTCGCCTACCTGATACCGGAAGTCCTGCAGCGGTTGAAGTATCCTTACTACAACTTCGCCAACATGTGGCCGTTGAATTACTATTTCTTCGATGAATGGAACGTAAAAGGCTTCATTGAAGCCGGTGGTCCCGGGCTCTTCATGCTGCTCTTCGGTATCGCGATGATATTCGTGATCTCCCCGATCCTGACCTACTTCCATGGGAAACGCTGGTATTGCTCGTGGGTATGCGGGTGTGGAGGACTTGCGGAAACAGCGGGCGACCCGTTCAGACAACTGAGCGATAAGAGCGTATCGGCATGGAAGGTCGAGCGATGGGTGATCCACTCGGTCCTTGTCTTCGCCATCGTAATGACCTTGGCCATCCTGTACTCGTATTTGGGCAATGAAGGAGGCGGATTCTGGCTGACACGTGGGATGTTGGTGGGTATCGTCGTGGTGGTGTTGATGGGGCTCACCGTTGTCCTGTTCGTGCGACCAGGAATGATGAAGGACCTTGGAACCGGTGTTCGCAATGGTGGTATCGCTGTGCTCGTCGTCCTCGTTGCGATCACCGCTCATGCGTACTGCACTGGCCGTGGGGACATATTCTTCGTGGAGAGCTATCCCTTGCGCGAGTGGTATGGGTTCTTCATCGGTGCGATATTCAGTGGGGTTATAGGTGTGGGTTTCTACCCCCTTTTGGGAAGCAGGGTGTGGTGTCGCTTCGGCTGCCCGATGGCCGCGATCCTCGGCCTGCAACAGCGCTTCTTTTCTCGTTTCCGTATCACCACGAACGGTGGTCAATGCATCAGCTGCGGAAATTGCAGCACGTACTGCGAAATGGGCATTGACGTGCGCAGCTACGCGCAGAAGGGCCAGAACATCGTTCGCGCGAGTTGCGTGGGATGTGGCATTTGCGCTGCCGTATGTCCCCGTGGCGTATTGAAGCTGGAGAACGGCACACTTGAGGCACGGGTCGAAAATGATCCGATCCGGATCGGGCGTGAAGGTGCTCGACTGAACACATAGCGATGATCATCGACGTCATCATCCCGGCGTTCAACGAAGCGGATGCCATCGGCATGGTCCTTCAGGATATCCCGAAGCACCTGATCAGGCACATCGTGGTGGTGAACAACGGTAGTACGGACGAAACCGCTTCGGTCGCTGCTTCGTGTGGGGCGATCGTCGTGAACGAGCCACAACGTGGTTATGGGAATGCGTGTTTGGCGGCCATGGCCCATCTGGCGGGGTGTGAACCACAACCGCAGATCGTCGTGTTCCTGGATGCGGACCACAGCGACCATCCGGAACAGCTCGGATCCGTCGTGGATCCCATTCTCAAGGACGAAGCGGACCTCGTTATAGGCTCACGGGCTTTGGGCGAACGCGAGGCAGGTTCCATGATGCCCCAACAAGTGTTCGGGAATTGGCTCGCAACTAGGTTGATGCGCTGGTCGTACGGGATCCGATACACCGACCTCGGCCCTTTTCGGGCGATCCGTTGGAGCACGCTGATGGCCATCGGCATGCGCGACCGTACATTCGGTTGGACCGTGGAAATGCAACTGAAGGCATCACGCGGAGGATGGCGGCACGTGGAAGTACCTGTGGACTATCGTAAACGTATAGGGGTGAGCAAAGTGAGCGGAACCGTGAAAGGAAGTGTCTTGGCCGGATACAGGATCATAGCCACCATCCTAAAGCATCGGTGATGGCGATCGCGTTGCTTACGATCTATGCCTTCTTTCTGGGCTTCATCCTTTTGTTCAGCCTGACCCAACTCCAACTGACCTGGGCCTATGTGAAAGCCAAGCGGAAATCGACCAAGAGCACGCCCACTTTGGACCTCACCAAGCCATTGGCGAGGGTGACCGTTCAATTGCCGTTGTACAATGAGAAGTACGTGGTCGAACGATTGATCGATCAAGTAGCGAAGCTGGATTGGCCACATGATCGACTCGAGGTGCAAGTGATCGACGATAGTACCGACGAAACCCAAAGCCTCGCTCAAGATCGGGTGAACCACTGGTGCAACCATGGGATGGACATGGTCCTTGTCCGACGGCCGGATCGATCGGGCTATAAGGCTGGGGCTCTGGCATACGGGACCGACAGGGCCAAAGGTGATTTCATTGCCGTGTTCGACGCGGACTTTCTACCTCCGAAGGATATGCTCAGAAGGGTCATTCCTTGGTTCGAGGATGAACGTGTTGGACTCGTCCAAACGCGCTGGGGGCACTTGAACCGTGGGAACAACATGCTCACCCGCATACAGGCTTTCGCCCTGGATGCACACTTCTCCGTGGAACAGAACGGCCGCAACACCCTGGGGCATTTCATCAACTTCAATGGCACGGCAGGGGTTTGGCGTAAGCGCACCATCGCTGATGCCGGGGGCTGGCAACCGGATACGCTCACGGAGGATCTGGACCTGAGCTATCGAGCACAGCTGAAAGGTTGGAGGTTCCAGTACCTGGAGAATGTGGTTTCGCCGGCCGAACTTCCTGCGGTCATGAACGCCTTGCGCGCACAACAATACCGCTGGAACAAGGGCGCTGCCGAATGCGTCGTGAAGAACCTGCCGCTGGTGCTGAGCAGTCGCACATTACCATTCTCCACCAAGCTGCACGCGGTGTTCCACCTCATGAACAGCACCATCTTCGTGAGCATCCTGGTCACGGCCCTTCTGAGCCTTCCGATCCTGATGGTCAAACAGCACCACCCCGAATTCCGGGTCTTGTTCAACATCGCTGTCGTCTTCACCTTCGCCTTGTTCGTTCTGATCGGGTTCTATGCCGTGGCGCACAAGAACTACAGACAGGGTTGGCGTGGCGCGGTCCACTTCTTCTCGATCTTCCCGCTCTTCCTTGCCATGAGCATGGGGCTCTCGTTGCATAATGCGATCGCGGTGCTCGAAGGCTATTCTGGTCGGCGAACACCGTTCGTACGGACCCCCAAGATCGGTGCCCAAGGTGATGGAGTGAAGTGGGTCCGGAACGCATACTTGAAAAGCGCAATAACTCCGTTGCTGCTCCTGGAGCTCGGCATTGCATTATATGCCTTGATCGCGATGGCTTATGCTTTCCATGTGAAGGACTTCGGCCTCGTACCGTACCACGCCATGCTCGCCTTTGGTTTCGGAGCAGTATTCTATTACTCCTTGGCGCACAGCATACGCACAGCAGGATGAACCTGTCCAAGGAACGGGCACTGGCCTTGACCGGTCTATTCCTGAGCGTGATCTTCCTCGCCTACGGACCGGGTCGCGAAGAGAGCATCCCGTTGCTGATCGGATACGGGGTCGCCTTCTCATGCTTCGCTGTCCTGTTGTTCCTCAAGGAATGGAAATGGAACACGGTACTTTGGTCGTCCATTGGCATCCGCGTAGCCTTGTTGGCGGCGCCGATCACATGGACGGACGATCATTTCCGGTATATCTGGGACGGCATATGTTCGATCAACGGGATACAACCCTTCGCTTACACCCCATTGGAGCTCGTTGGATCGGAACCCGGTCTGTTCAGTGCCGATCTCTTTCAGCAGCTCAACTCGCCTGACTATTACACCGTCTATCCACCGGTAGCGCAGGCCATGTTCGGCTTTGCAGCGTGGATCGGGAAAGGCCAGGTCCTGCCAACGACCATCGTGCTCCGCGTGATATCGATCCTCTGCGACATGATCGGAATTCTATTGCTGCGCCGTGTGTTGAGTGCATATCGAGCACCGACCGAACGCGTGCTCTGGTACGCATTGAACCCCTTGGTGGTGTTGGAACTCACCGTGAATGTGCACACGGAGGTCCTGCTCATGCCGCTGTTCTTCGGCATGATCCTGCTGTTGCACCGGAGGCCGATCGATTCCGCGGTCCTATTGGCCCTGATCGCTTCCATCAGGCTGTGGCCTTTGCTCTTGTTGCTTGCGATACCATCCATACTTGGTATTCGGATCGGCATTCGCTACGGCCTCGTGGTGATCGGTATCTTTCTCTTGTCATGGGTGCCACTTTGGACGCCTGAACTGACCCTTCATTTCTGGAGCAGCTTGCGCCTTTTCATGGCGGACCTGGAATTCAATGGTGGGGCCTACGAATTGCTTCGCCGAATGATCGGTGACGAACTGGTGAAAGCCACGGGTCTGTTGCCCGTGCTGACCTTCGCCGCCTTGCTGGCCTTCACCTTGTACCATTGGCGAAAACCGCATCGCGACGTCCCGACGCTGTTCTTTGGGCTCGTGGCCATTCACCTTTTCGGATCACAGGCCGTCCACCCGTGGTACATCATCCCTTTGATAGGACTCGCTGCGGTCACCGGTAGATGGTGGCCCTTGGCCTGGTCACTTCTGATCTTTCCAACCTACCTGACCTATGGTCACGACCCCTACGCTCAGCCATATGCGTGGATAGCCATCGAATACATGGTTCTGGGAGTGCTCATCGTTGGGGGGGCCTTGCTACGCGGTCGGATCCGGATGAACCCCAAAGTCGAAGTACATGCCCCCTGGGAATTGGACCACACCGTAACCGATCCAGCTTCTTGTTACGGTGAGGTTCCACACCGGTCCCAAAAGGGGAAAGGAATAGGTTCGCAGCAGATCCCTTGAACATGAAGAAGCTCATCAATGACCCTAAGAGCCTTACGCTCATGGCTCTTCTCGTGGGGGGCGCTCCTTTCTTTCCGGAACCTCATTTGTTCGGAAAGATCCGATGGATAGCCGGAGGCGCGGTGGGCATGCAAGCGCTGGACTGGTTGGACCTCCTTTGGCATGGTTGGCCCTTGGTCCTGCTCCTGCGGATCGCTATTTTACACATCCGTGATCTTCGCGTGAAGAACTAGCTCCATCTTTCATTCCCTTCATGAGGACCAATTGGACCATCTTGTTCGTGGCACTTTGCGCATGCAGCATCAGCTCTGCACAGCATGTAAAGGACCCGGCATATGCACTCCTGCTTCGTGGCCTTTTGAGCGACGACGTGCCATTCGTTGATGTGAACAAGTTGGATCCGGATGGGGTTATCCTGTTGGATGCCCGAGAGCGCAGAGAATTCGATGTGAGCCATATCAAAGGCGCTCGATGGGTGGGCCATGATGACTTCGACCTTTCACGGGTGAAGGACATCCCGAGCAATTCGGCCATTGTCCTGTATTGCTCCGTCGGATACAGAAGTGAGAAGATAACCGCACGTATGCGCACCGCTGGTTGGTCCAATGTGAAGAACCTTTACGGCGGAATATTCGAGTGGGTGAACATCGGCCGAGACGTTGTGGATGACGAAGGTGCAACCAACAAGGTGCATGGCTACGATGCAATGTGGAGCAAGTGGCTATCGAAAGGTGAAGTGATCCACTGATGACGATAATGAAGCACAGAACATCCACGACCGGCGCGATCAAGGCACTTGCGGTTCTTACCATCATAGGCCTCAGCACCTCAGTGGTGGCCCAGGTCGACGGGTTCAACAAGGGAAAAGGGAACATGGACCTTGTTGGTTCGTTGAGTTACGGCCAAGGCTTGGCCTATTACGTAGCAGAAGGCACGGCACCCATTACCCGTGGAAGTGTTGCACTTTCGCTATTCGCCGCACGCGGGATCACCAAGGACCTTGATGTACAGTTGAATATTCCGTTCATCTCGATCAGTGGCTCCTCCGGTCTCCAGGATGGACAGCTTTTCATCAAATGGCTACCACTGCGGACCTCAACGGCAAGCGGCACATTGTCCTTTGGCGCTGCGATCGGCGGCAGCACACCGCTTTCCGAGTACGAGACCGAAGGGATAGGCGCAATAGGCCAGCAAGCCTCGAGCTTCATCCCAATGGGCGTTGCACAGTACATGGCCGGCAGTGGGATGTTCATCAGTTTGGTAGGTGGGCATATCGCCGCATCATCACCTACCCCGGATGCGCTGATCGGGACGATCCGCTTGGGCAAGGCATCGAACGATTCGTATTGGGAAGCCTACGTTCAAGGTCAAGAGGCTTTTGGTGGCAAGGACTATTTGGGCGTGGGCGATCAGGCCCCGAGCACCTTCAAGGAATTGGGAGTGAGTTTCATTAAGGTCGGAGGCAAGTACTACAAGCCGGCCGGAGAGCGTTTCGGATGGGTCGTTGAATCGAGCTACACCCTTGCTGGAAGGAACGTGGACCAGACCATCATGGTGGCAGGTTCCTTCATCATGCACTTTCGGAAGTAGCCTAGCGCTCGGGTCCGTATGGTCGAGCATGTGAAGCTCGGCCACCCGGACCAAGTCCTGGATGGACGACCCAGAAGTCGTCCAGGAACATTGATCACAGGCGATCGAATGCCGCCGGATCATTCGCGATCTGAACGTATCCGACCAGGAAGATCTGGACGAATGGACCATGGACCCATTGGCGGACGTAAGAACCCGCTGGTGAATCGCACTTGAAGTCCTCACTTGAGCGGACGGTCCTGGACGACCAAGCATCTCGGGCATCCATTCGCGAGTGTCACACTTTGACCATTTGGACGCCGCGGCCAACGGAAAAGCCGCAGCTCCGGTAGATTTGTGGAGATGTCCACCACGAAGAGCGAAGACGAGGTATCCCAACACGACGAGCCCGTCGAAGAAGTGACGAAATGGGTCCGAGAACACACCTCCGACCTGTTGCGCTACGCGGCTTCCCGTGTGAAAGAACGGGAGGTGGCCGAGGATCTGGTACAGGTCACTTTGATCGCTGCATGGAAGTCGAAGGATCGTTTCGCGCAGCAAAGCAGTACGCGCACTTGGTTGTTCTCCATCCTGAAGAACAAGATAGCCGACCACTATCGAAAGGTCTATCGTGACCCCGTCATCCACAGTAGTGACATACAGGTCGATGAACGGTTCAACGAGGACGGACATTGGTCCCCACAACATCGTCCAAACGACTGGAGCACGGATGAAAGTGCTGAGAAGGAGGCCTTGCAGCGCTACCTGTTGCATTGTCTTGAACAACTTCCTGCCCATTGGCGGGCTGCCGTGGAAATGAAATACCTCAAGGAGAAGGACTCCAAGGTCATCTGTCAGGAGTTGGGGATCACACCGACGAACTACTGGCAGCAACTGCACCGCGCCAAGTCGAAGCTGCGCGAATGCATTACCAGACAATTGGCCGCACAGCAGTGATCGAACATGGGTTTGATGCGCATCCTTCTCCTTTCATGTAAGAAAGCAGCCGCAATGATCGACAGGCGCGGGGTCGCGGGGTTGAACGGGGTGCAGCGCGTGCAGCTCTGGGTTCACCTCAGTATCTGCCAAGGCTGCAAGTCCTTCGAACATCAAAGCGACGCCATCGATCGTATCCTGGAGCACGAGCGGGATGTGGATCCAGGTCCCCGCACAGCGCATCTGGAAGAACGGATCATTGACGCGCTGAAGTAGGATCTCGGATGGTTCGCCTCCCCGGCAGAGGCCTGGATCGTGGGTTCCCTCGTTCGCATTCACATTGACCAACGTATTTTCGGCTACATGAGAGGTAGGAGCTTCATTCTTGAGTTCGTTTCGGTGTTCATCGCCGTGATCACGGCATTCGCACTGAACAATTGGAACGACAACCGCAAGGACCATATCGCAGAGGATAAGATCCTGCAAGAGATCCGCAACGGGCTACTGAAGGACAAGGAGGATATCGCGGATAATCTGGCCGGTCACGAAAGTGGACTCAAGGCTTGTGATTACTGGCACAGGGTTCTTAACGGACGATCTGTGGACAGGGACTCCGCCGCCTTGCAATTCTTCACCCTCACACGGGACTTCGTCAGCATCCAGAACCGAGCGGGCTACGAATCGCTCAAATCAAAAGGGCTCGAGACCATCAAGGACGACAGTTTGCGTGTGGCGATCATCGGGATATACGAGTACGACTACTCCATTCTGAGGAAGTTGGAAGAAGAATACCACGAGGCCCAATTCCATTCCAATTATTTCGCCCCATTCAACAATGCATTGGCACCCTGGTACTCGTTCGACGACAATGGGAACATGAAGGGGCTCTCCGATGATGCCGTTTTCAGCACTGAAGTGTACAATGAATTGAGCATGTACCTGACGAGGATCAAGGTCAACAGGCTCTTCGTGATCCAGTTCTACCGTATTGTGGACCGGAAGATCGACCTCATCGTTGAACAGATCGACGCTCGACAGGCGAAGTCCTAGTTCTCAGGTCACCTCTTGCTCGGACAAGGCGAAGCAGTCGCATCCCAATGCTTGGTCCATGAAGTCCTTCAGCGAACGCATCTCCTCCCGGGAACGTCGTTTTCCACCTTGCGCAAGAAGCCAGAGGGCAAGTCCGATCACCGGCATTGGTGCCATCAGGAAATAGCCCCAAGGTGTTTCGCTCACCATTTGTTGGGCCATGCCAAGCGTGATACCAAGCAGGGCAAGCACCGTGATCACGAGATAGCCGCCCATGAAAAGCATCCAAATGGAGGGGGCTGGTCCGATCAGGCAACGTACCAGCGTTCGTCCTTCGTCGATGCTCACATCCACGTCCATTTGGGGTGTCCAAGCATGTTGTACCGCGGATGGAAAGGTCAGCACCAAATGGGATCCGGTTCCGCCAAGCGACAACCGGTCAGGGTTGTTCTCCGTAATGCGAAGTGCGATGCGGCGCTTGACCTCATCACCATCCAAAGGGGTGTAAAAACGGAAACGCGGGCGGAACTGTAGTTCGCTCATAGGGGGAGTAGTTCCGGTGAACTTGGGCAGGAATGGCCGGGATCGACCTGACGTTCGTCATGGACCTTCCCAGAAAAAGGAGTGATGATCCCGTTTCTTCGGCACCTAAGGCTGCGAACAGCGTTGCGACCATGCAAGGAACTGGTCCTTGGTGAGCACGTTCTTCAATTCAGCCAGAATGGTGGACCCATCACCGGGGTTTGTTGACGGCTTGGACGCCACGATCAGTTCGCATTCTTCCATGCACGCCTCCTGGATATGCTTTACACGGCGCCTTTGATCCAGCGTGAGTTCCAAAGCGACCCAAGTTTCGACGGTGGTACCCAACAGGCAGCTTTGCAACACCGCATCCGAAGGTCCATCCGTGGTTTGCGCAAGCGTGGTGCAGCAAAGCAGGAACCCAAAAACGAGGAAAAAGGGTTTGATCACGTGATCGAGCATGGGTGATCGGATCGGTCCGGGCCAAGTTACGAAGGCTCCTGTCGATCAGAATTCCATCACCGCTTGGCGCTTTGCTTTCACCAATCTGCGGTCGTGTGCCACGGCCAAACATCCACCATCCTGGTCGAAGCCTATGGACCCCACCGGTCCTGGATAGGTCAGCCCCGCCATCCGCCGTTCGAGTTCCATTATCACGGCGAACCGCACGCGACGAATACGTTGACCTGCCTCGCCATTCCGTGCATGGCGGGTATCCACCAGAACCTCCTTGGGCAGGTGGCCGGGCTTCTCAAAACGCAATTTGGCCTTTGCTCCCGCGGGAAGTGTCACGCTGAAACGACCTGTTTCGGAGACCTTGGCCGTGGTATACGCCCCGTTCACTTCGACCTCAATGCTCACATCGGTCATGGTGTGCCCCTCGACATGTAGCCAACCGGTGAGCACCACCGCATCGTCGACCGGTGGGCTGGGAGGAGGACCGGCCAGTGCAGAAGTTCGAATGCCCAAGGTCATGAGAAGGGTGAAGATGGTCGCTGTGGTGTTCATCTTGTACATGGCGTTCGGGGTTGATGGATCCAAGGGTTCAATTGAGGATACGCCCTCGCTGGATGGAAGTTCCAAGCGAACCTCGTCTTTTCGACCGAAGCCTCCTTCCGTTCGTGCGACGATCTGAAAATGCTGTCGAATACGGTTCTTTGTTGGCCCCAGGACCGGGGTTCGAGCGCCATGGCTGAAATGACCCATTTCATGGAACACGGGTATCAACCATCCGCTCATCAAGGTCCGGGCCCTTACCCGAGGTTGCCAGCGACCGGTCAATACCGCCTATCGGTCCTGTCACGAAGGTGCGATGGTACGCGAACGCAGAGCAGCGGTCATTGAAGATCAACACACACGATCACGGCTCATGTATCTTGTTGGGTCCCACTGATCCATAACTTTGCACAATGAGCGCAACACTCATCACCATACTGCTCGGTATCGGGATCCTCGCGTTATCCTTCGCAGGGATCGCGGTCAAGATCTGGGCGAAGAAGGATGGTGAGTTCGCCGGCACCTGCGCGAGCAACAATCCACTGGTACAGGAAGAAGGCGGCGGTTGTGGATTCTGCGGAGCACGGCCCGAGGAGAAATGCAAGCGCGAAGAGATCCCGGTCCGATAGCCACGTGCCAGAACCTTGTCAACGAGCGATCCGATCCTCGTACCGAGGCCAGTTCGGCGTAGTCCAAACGAGGTATCCACCGCGGCCGTCATCGATTATGAGATAAGCATCCAGCTCCGGGTGGTGCACCAGCCACGCCTTGGCTTTCTCAGGCCCCATCACCATCAAGGCAGTACCCATGGCATCCGCGGTCGCACAATCGTCAGCGATCACGCTGGCGCTCATCAACGCATTCATCGCTGGACGACCGGTCCTCGGGTCGATCGTGTGCCCGTAACGCTTGCCATTGAGCTCAATGAATTTCCGATAGTTGCCACTGGTGGCAAGGCTCTCACCGCGCAAGGGTACGACCGCCTGCTGGACATGCTTTTCCACTGGTTTGTCGATCTGCATCCGCCAAGGATCGCCTTCCTGATTGGTCCCTGAGCATCGCGTCTCCCCGCCTACCTCGACCATGTAGTCGGTGATCCCGGACCGTTGGATCAGCAAGGAGATCAGGTCGACCGTATACCCTTGTGCGATCCCGTTCGGATCGAACTGTACGGCTGGGTCAGCCTTATGATAGGTCACCTCGGGTGGTACGACGGAACTATGGCGCCAACCCTCAGCAATTCGGATCCGGTCCATCCCGACCAAGCTCCGTGCTGTTGAAACGGCTGCCGTATCCAGTTCCGTGCGGCCTTCTTTGCCCAGACCCCAAGCCCGGACCAACGGAAGGACCGTGGGGTCGAATGCCTGATCGGTGATACGCCACAGGTGCTGCGACAAGGAGACCACGGTGCGGAAGTGGACGTCCGAACTCACGAACGTATCCGATGATGCATTGAAGCGGCTTACCGTACTGGTGCTGTCCCAGAGGCTCAAACTGCGATCCATCGCACGGAACAGACTGTCGACCGAAGGGCTCAGGTCCCGTTCCAGACCATCGAGGTACTTTATCGTGAACGTGGTTCCTTGGGCTTCGCCGTGAAGTACCATCAGATCATTCTTGGTCGTCGTTCCATCACCGTTGGTACAAGCGGCAAGCAACAGCAGAGTAGCACAGAAAAGAAGAAAGCCCCGCACAAGGCGGGACTTTCCAGAGGGTCCGGCTGCGGTGATCATCCGCCGAAATCGTCGAAGCTGACATTCTCCTTGGGCACACCCCAATCGTCCACCATCTTCAGGACCGCAGCGTTCATCATAGGGGGGCCGCAGAAATAGAACTCGATATCCTCCGGAGCTTCGTGTTTCTTCAGGTATTGATCGATCACGGCCTGGTGAACGAACCCGACGAAGCCATCACCTTCTTCATCGTTGATGTCCTTCTTCACCTTCCAGTTGTCCTCTGGAGCCGGTTCGCTAAGGACCACGAAGAACTTGAAATTCGGGAACTGCTTCGCGATATCATTGAAATGATCGAGGTAGAACAACTCGCGCTTGCTTCGCCCGCCGTACCAATAGGTCACCTTACGGCCGCTTTTCAAGGTGTGGAAGAGGTGGAAGAGGTGCGAGCGCATGGGGGCCATTCCCGCTCCACCACCGATGTAAAGCATCTCTGCTTCGGTCTCCTTGATGAAGAATTCCCCATAAGGACCACTTATCGTCACCTTGTCCCCGGGCTTGCAATTGAACACGAAACTGGAGCAGATACCAGGATTCACGTTCATCCAGTCGTTCTTCGCACGGTCCCAAGGTGGAGTGGCGATACGGATGTTCAACATCACGATATTGCCCTCGGCCGGGTGGTTGGCCATGGAATATGCCCGGAAGATCGGTTCGGGGTTCACCATTTTCAAGTCCCACAACTTGTACTTGTCCCACTCCGGCTTGAAGTCCTGAGGATCGCGACCCAGTGCCACCAATTCCGGATGAGCCGTGATGTCGATGTTCTTGAAGTCCACGGTACATTCGGGAACGTCGATCTGGATGTACCCGCCGGCCTCGAAATGCAGGGTCTCACCGGGAGGCAATTTCACCACGAACTCCTTGATGAAACTGGCCACGTTGTAGTTCGAGACCACTTCGCACTCCCATTTCTTGATCCCGAAGATCTCCTCCGGGATGCGGATGTCCATATCCTGCTTCACCTTCACCTGACAACCCAACCGCCAGTTGTCCGCGATCTCCTTACGGCTGAAGTACGGTGCTTCGGTGGGCAGGATCTCCCCTCCCCCATCGATCACTTGGCACTTGCACATGGCACAGGTCCCACCACCACCACAGGCGCTGGGCAGGAACAACTTGTTCTCACTAAGAGTGCTCAGCAATGTACTTCCGGCCGACACCTCGATGGTACGTTCCCCGTTGATGGTGATCTTGACGGGACCGCTTGCCGTGAGCTTGGTCTTGGCGAAAAGGAGCAGCCCTACCAAAAGAAGTGTAACGGTGAGGAATACCGCCAGTGTGATGAGGATCGTGGTTCCCATTGACGTGATCAGAGCTTTATACCCATGAAGGCCATGAATGCTATGCCCATGAGGCCGGTAACGATGAACGTGATGCCCAAACCGCGCAATGGGGCCGGGATGTGACTGTAACGAAGGCGCTCACGGATGGCGGCGATGGCCACGATTGCCAGGAACCAGCCCACGCCGGACCCTAGCGCAAAGCTTGTCGCCTCAGCGATGGTGCTGTACTGACGCTCCTGCATGAAGAGGGCACCACCGAGAATGGAGCAGTTCACCGCAATGAGCGGAAGAAAGATGCCCAACGCACCGTACAATGCCGGGGCGAACTTCTCCACCACCATCTCCACCAGCTGCACTATGGCCGCTACCACTGCAATGAAGAGGATGAAGCTCAAGAAACTGAGGTCGATCTCCGCGAACGATGCGCCCATCCATGTGAGGGCACCTTGCTTCAACAGGTAGTTCTCCAACAGGTAGTTCACGGGCACCGTCACGCCAAGAACGAAGATCACCGCGGCTCCCAAGCCAACGGCCGTCTTCACTGTTTTGCTCACGGCCAGATAGGAACACATGCCCAGGAAGTAGGCGAAGATCATGTTGTCGATGAAGATCGACTTGACGAAGATGTTTACGAGGTTCATTGCTCTTCGTGGGATTTAGGCGGTCTCGATCAACTTGGTGTTGCGTGCTCGCTGGATCCAGATGATGATGCCCACAATGACCAAGGCCATGGGTGGAAGGATCATCATGTTATTGTTGAAGTAGAATCCGCCTTCGGTCGCGTAGATGCTTTCCGGGATGATGCGAATGCCCATCAGCGTACCGGATCCGAACAGCTCTCGGAAGAACGCCACCACCACAAGGATCCAAGCATAACCGAGGGAGTTGCCGATGCCGTCAAGCGCACTCGGGCCGGGCTTGTTGCCCATCGCGAAAGCTTCGAAGCGCCCCATGATGATACAGTTCGTGATGATCAAGCCCACATATACACCCACCTGCTTGGCCACGTCATAGACATAGGCTTTCAGCACGATGTCCACCAAGGTCACCAAACCTGCTGCGATCACCAACTGGGCGATGATGCGGATACGGCCGGGGATCACGTTACGCAACGCACTGATGATCATGTTACCCAGGACCAGCACCGCCATCACACTGAGGCTCATGACGAATGCATTGGACATTTTCACCGTGATCGCCAATGCCGAGCATATACCCAACACCTGCACGGTGATCGGGTTGTTATCGTTCAGCGGATCGACGATCAGCGCACGATTCTTCTTGCTGAAGAGTCCTTCAGCGGGTTTGGCCGCGGCCTGTGCTGTTTCGGTGCTCATTGGATGTCCGTTGCTTGCGTTGCCAGGGTGTCCATAACGGTCACCTCGACGACCGGTTCGGGGGCCTTCACGATGGTCGACTTCAAATACAGGTCATAGATGGCCAAGGTGCGCATCAGCATTTCATCCACACCTTGGCTGGTGATGGTGCCACCGGAGATACCATCCACACCATGGGGGTCCGTGGTCCCGGCGCCCCCTTTGTAGACTTTGATCCCTGTGTACGCACCTTCTTCGTCGGTGAACGTCTTGCCCTCGAATGGTTCCTCGAAGATCGGGGTGGCGATCTCCGCACCCAAGCCAGGGGTTTCCCCTTTGTGGTCGAACGTGGAGCCATTGATGGTCCTGCCGTCGTCCTTCACGGAAAGATATCCCCAGACCGGCCCCCAGAGGCCTGTACCCATCATAGGAAGCACATACAGCATTTGGCCGTCCTTCTGGGCCTTGTACACCGGATACTTCATCTCCTCGGCCTTGACCACACCCGCTTTCCAATCCTTGTACTGCTTGAGGACATCCAGACCGAAGGCATCCCCTTCGACGGGTTTTCCTTGGGCATCGACAAGAAGTGTTTCCTTGACCAGTTC
>JAGQVV010000112.1:1108-8833 GCA_020437805.1 Flavobacteriales bacterium | reverse complement strand
ACAAGCACATCAAGCGCTACATCCGGGGCGAGGGTGGGGAAGTGGTGCTCAGCGACGACACCAACCTGCCCGTGAGCCGCCGCATGAAAGGGCAGTTGATGGAATTGTTGGAACGCATTTGAACCATGGGCGCCGCATTCTCGATGACCACCGCCGGATCCTCGTTGGGGATGGTATATGGAATGGAAGGGAAGCAGTTTTGGGTCGTGAACGGCAATGCAGCCGGGCACTTAAGACCCAGAACAATGAACCACCAAGCCGTTCACTTCCTTCGCAAGACAGCACCGGTCCTGATGACCGCTTGCACGCTGTTCCTCAGCTCCTGCCAAAAGGAGGATCTGCTTCCCAGAGGAGGTTCTACACCGTCACAACCTGAGGAGATCAGCGCCAGTGTCCATCTCAATGGGCAGCTGATCGAACTGGAGCGTTGGAGTTGCTCCAGCGGCCCCTTCGGTGATGGGGTGCATGTCACGATTGCGTCCTTTGCCAATACCGCAGCGCACTGGACCCTGGTGGTCTCGACCTATCTACCCGATACACAGACCTTCCCTTACACCTGGGAATATCCCTCAGGAGGTGGCCATGGTGGAGTCGCGCTGGCGTATTGGCCGGACTATCCCGCCACAGCAGGCAAACGGGAGTATGTGATGAACGTGGATGCACCCGGGACCATGACGATCACGCGATCGGACCATGCATCCGGAGGGCGCATGGAAGGCTCATTTGAATTGGAAGGACTGGAGGAATGGGACCCTGAAGGGAATGTGCTTTCCACCAACCATACACTCAGTGGCGAATTCAGCATCGAGATCCAATGATCGGAACAGGTCATCGGACCCATGAACAAAGAACATCGAAACCAATGAACCACTAAAACCCGAGAACGATGAAACTGAGAACGACAATTCTGACAATGGCCGTGTCTGCCATTGCTCTGCAGTGTGATGCGACCATTTGGAGGGTGCGCTATGCGGACCCAACGGCTGACTTTGAAAGTATCCAAGAGGCCATCAATAATGCCCAATACGAGGATACCATCCACATTGAGCCGGTAGCTAATTACACCTATCCAGGGGCAGATTGTGATCTGAAACTGACCTTCATTGGAGCTGGATTCAACTTTGGCGAATCGCCTATGGAAAATCCCGATCTGCAGGCATTTCACACCACGTCAAAGGTTGATCATTTGATCTTTAACTCCATAAATGCCAACGGTTCTGAAGTTCATGGCCTGCACTTTACAGGACAGTATGCATTGACAATTCAGGCAACTTCAGAAATTACGATCCGTGGAAATTATTTTGACAATAGCCCAGTATACTTCTACGGAGTCAATTCGTACAATGTGCGGATCGTGAATAATTACTTCAGTGCGACATTCGGTAAGATTGAAAGTTGGAATGGAGGTGGCCAAAATACGTTCGTATATCTGGAGATCTCTAACAACATCTTCGCAGGTGGTTGGATTGATTTGGAGACAGATGACATCTTGAGTTCGGCACCCATACATCACAACGTGTTCACCGGTTTGGGCAATAAGATTCTGCTGGGAAGTGGAGCGATCATCACAGACAACGTTTTTGTAACGCAAGGAGCAACACTCTCTTTAACCAGCAGCAATACATTGGAGAACAATGTGTGCGCGGATATCAGCACATTCACCAACGTGCCACCGGATAACTTCGATTTAGCCGTCAGTAATGTACAGGGCAACACCAGCGGAATGTTTGTGAATGGTGTCAATAGTTTGGACGCCATGTGGGAGTTGTCAAATCTGGGACTTGCATTTCCCTCTTATGACGGGACCCAAGTCGGGATCTTCGGAGGTGCAACGCCTTACAAGCTCAGCGGAATCCCCCCGGTACCCACCATCTATGAATTACACATGCTGAACACAGCGGTGCAGAACCAGGATGTTGATGTGACCTTCAGCACACGCACCAACGGAAATTGAGCCATGAAAGCATTAGCAGCAACCTGCCTGCTCATGGCGCTCAGCACCGTGGGCACGGCTCAGAACAATGTTGTGCAGGCCGAGTATTGGGTGAACAGTGATCCTGGCTTCGGGTCAGCAACGCCCATCGCGCTCAGCAGCACCACCGAACCTGACCTGATCGACGAAACCTTCACCATTCCAGCAAGCGATCTTGAACCGGGTTTCAATCGGGTCGGCATCCGCACCATGGATAGCAATGGTGATTGGGGGCTGACCCATTTGAGAACTGTTCATGTCACGGATACGTCACGTGGAACCATTTCGCGTATTGAGTATTTCTGGGATGTGGAGGGTGATCCGGGGTTCGGGATGGCAACGTCGATCTCCAATCCTCCGACGGGAGTTTCCGATTGGAACGGACCCGCAACGATCAATGTTCCAGAGGCAGTAATACCGGGCCCACACATTGTCTACTTCCGCGTAATGGATGACCTGGGGCGTTGGGGATTGACCTATCCCATGGATACGATCGTGACCAGTGCGACCAGTGTTGCTTCTTTGGCGTCTGACGTTGGTGTGCATATCCACCCGAACCCCTTCGTCGATCAGCTGCAAGTGCGGTTGGATGATACCGGGCAACTTCGCGTTATCCTGTACGACCCCGCCGGAAAATTGGTGTACGACCACCTGATCCGGGAGCACACGACCATACCCACCAACCAACTGGCACAGGGCACCTACACCGCCTTCTTCTGGAAGGAAGAGCACGTGATCCACAGGGTGACCTTGGTCAAGCAGTAAGGGAACTCCATGGGCTATGCCAAGGAAAGGACCATGTGGAAAGGCCTGAACCTGGCTTGGAGCGCAGCGATCCACGCTGCGCTCCTGCTGGGGCTTTCCTGTGGGAACCAGGGCGCGCCCGGATCAACTTCAACAGGTGTCGATCCTGAAGCAGCCGTATCCACCGTCCCTCTGCTTGACGTGGAACTGCCCGAGTTGAAAGACAAGATGGTCCTTGAAGCCCTCTTTCCCGAAGCGACTTTCAACGTGAAGGGATCCTTGTTCCATTGGGATCCGGACCCGGACCTGGGCCTACCATTGGATGCACAAGGAAGCACCACCACGGGCCTGCTCACCACGCTGGTCGCACCTGATCTGAAAGCCTTGGTGTTCGAGAGTTTCGCTCCCGGTCCGGATGGCAGGCGTCCCACCTGCCATGCCTGCGCACCCGTGCTGAGCGTGGCCGTCTTCAAGGGGGCCAAGAATGGACCATGGCGACTTACGGCCTGGGCACCGGCACTGTCCCGCATGGGCCAGAATGGCAAGGCCGGGAACATCAAGGTTTTCACACTGGGCAAGGACCGGCAGGGGATGGAGTTGAGCATGGTGTACCACGGTACCGGACAAGGCAGCGGTCGTGCGGACCTGTATGACCTCACCGATCTCAGCCAGGTGCTCAGCGTGGCTACCTATTCCAGCTTCGATCACATGGCGGGCGGTGAACTCTTGCGTCACAGACTGAAAAGGACTTTCGAATTCCTGCCTTCGGAAAAGAGCCATTTCGATGTGGAGTTGCACACGAAAGGGCATCGCGTGGACATGCAGGCGAACACCCGGACCGTCGTGGATGAGCGTGTACGGAAGGTCTTCGATGGATCCGCATACGTGGTGAAGGAATGATGTGATCGGACCACGGGAAAGTTGGAATTGAGGCCGAACGGAACGTTCTTCCCCGGTCCTCCGTACAACGGCGCCGAATGCCGACCCTCACCCGGATATCCGTACTCTTTGCCGTACTGCTCGTCATGGATGCACCGTATTCCTTGGGTCAGACGATCACCAACCCCGGATTCGAGAGCGGCACCACGGGGTGGTCCAGTTGCCCGCTCGAGATCAATTCCGCCAGTGTATATGGCGGTCCGGGGTCGAACAAGGTCGCCGAGGTGGATGGGCACAACAATGCGGCCTCCACTGCGGATGATCGCTTGCTTTGCCAGACGATCTCGGGCTTTACCGTGGGTGCCGTCTACCTGTTGGAATTCGATGCTACCCGCCGGCCCAATGCCACTACACCCAACCCGGTTTCCGTTACGGTTTCCATAGTTGGTGCCGCATCCACAACGGTTACCCGGAGCGGCGGGTGGAACATGGTGCGCGAGCGTATTCTTTTCGCGCCGACAGCCACCAGTCATCAATTGAGGATCTCTCCCAACTTCACGGTGTCCTACGGCATGCTGTTCGACAATTTCAGCCTTATCGTGGCAAGCCCCTTGCCTGTGGAATTGGTCCATTTCGATGCATCGCCGATCAACGATGCGGTGGAACTCCGGTGGGCCACCGCGAGCGAGCGGAACAACGCGGGTTTCGTGGTGGAGCGCAGTGCGGACCTGATCGACTGGGAGCGCGTTTCGGAAGTGCACGGAGCGGGTGATAGCCAGACCATGAACACCTACGCTACCGTGGATCGTTCGCCATTGGAAGGCGTGTCCTACTACCGCTTGAAGCAGATCGATCTGGATGGCACCGAGGACCATTACGGAGTACGATCGGTAACCTTCACGAGCCACCGGACGGAGTTGGCCATTTGGCCGAACCCGGCAACGGACAAAGTGCATGTCCGCTTGGATGGACCGGAGGCCACATTTGAATTGTTCAATGGGCTGGGGCAGGCCATGGTGGTTCCCCAGGAACGGAGCGGTAACGCCGTGCTGTTCGATATTGCATCACTTCCGACGGGGTCTTACCACTTGGTCGCCACGGGCGCGCAGCGTGGAATGACACGGTTCTTCAAGGAATAGCCCTCAGAAGGCCGTACCGGACGAGTTCAACGCATCACCACGAAGCGGAACGTATGCCGGCGTCCTTCGGTGTATCCCACAGCGAAGTATAACCCAGCGGGGAGATCGGCGAGGTCCCAGATCCCTGTGCCTGCCGGGGCATTCACTTGCCGCACGGTACGCCCTTGCGCATTCAACAGGACCATCGATACCTTTTGGCTTCGCTGCCCGAATACCATGCGCTGGGCAGTGTGGTCGTAGTGCATGTCCAGCGCTTCCATGGCCACTTCATCGATGCCGACAACGGTCAATTCCACTTGCACGATGTCCGACGTGACACCGCATGGTCCGTTGTCACAGGTCCATTGAAGCGTGTTCGTGCCCATGCCCAGGAAGGACACCGTCGCGTTGGGTTCATTGGGGTCGGAGAACGTTCCGGTACCGGCCACGATCGTCCAGGTGCAGGTGCCGGGATGTATCGGGGCGCTACCGTTGAGCTGCGCGATGCCCGGTGGGTCGCTCACGTTCTGGTCGGCCCCTGCATCCGCCGCGGGCATTGCATTGTTGTAACACCAGATCGAGACAAGGTCAGATGCACTTCCACTGGATCCGGTTACGGTCCAGCGCAGCACGTTCTCCCCGAAGCCGAGGCCCGTGACGGGAGAGAAGGGCGAGGTGATGTTCGAGAAGCTCGCGCTGCCCTCCACCACGCTCCAAAGACCGCTCTCCCCGGGGCTCAGCGAGAAAGCGGCCATCACCGTGGAGGTGCCACAGATGTACTGGTTCGGGCCGGCGAAATCGGCGGCTTGGGTCAGGTTGACAACGGCCAGGGTGGTAAGCAGTATGGTGCGTCGCATGGGTCGAAAACGGAGAAGGTCCAAAGTAAGGGTCACATGGCCCTGATGATCGTCGATGCCTTCGGGCCGGTGTTCATCACAAGGTCGATAATGCTCAGGCCGTGTACGTAGCCCAAGCGGTAGGCGAAGACCTGTGGATAGGGTGGTGTAGGTAGCAGGTCCGGCGGCAGTGGTTTCTTGGGATGAAAGCAGATCCGGTAATCCTGCAGACGCAAGGGCGGCGGAGGCGGTTCCAACTCCATTCCGCCGGCCAGTTGACCGATCACGGGTTTCGGCTGGCCTACCACGTACGCTTCCTCGATAATAAGTTCCGTGGTAAGGCCCAACCACTTCAAGCCCATGCGCATGGTGGCGATGTCAAGGTCCACAAGCCGGTCGTGCTTCGTCATCAGCACCGCCTCGATCTCGTCGATGTAGTGGATGAACCATGGGGTTTTCCCGTAGGCACTGCGGATGGCATGGAGATGCTGTTGCGGCCATGTCTCCTCGTAGCTCAGGCGTACTTCGCGCATGGGCATCTTTGTACCGCTGCGGCGCGAGATCTGAACGACCAGGTCCTGCTTGCCATTGGGTCCCGCGATTGACGTTCGTGTGCGGTAGCTCTGCCGCTCGAAGTGCTCGCCGATGTCGATGATGACACGGTCGTGCTGCGCCATCAGCCGGTAGTGATCGACACTGCCGAAGTAGAAGGCGGAAAGGAGCGGGGTTGCCATCGGGCACTAAGGTCGTTCGCTAATTTCGAAGCCTGATACCAAGTTAATGCGCACCCTCCTCCTGTCCATCCCAGTGCTTTGGTTTTATTCCTGTATAACCTCGGATGCGGGTTCATCTCAAGATGCGAACACCACGGTCGAGGTCGATACGAACACCGTTCCGGTGGAGCCGGTCGGTTTGTTCAGCGGCACCTTGCCCTGCGCGGACTGCCCAGGGATCAGCACCGAGATCTGGCTGCGCGCGGACAGCACGTATGTGCAGCACGCTACCTATCAGGACCGTGATACCATGCCCTTCGGGAGCATCGGGTCCTGGAGCCTTAACGGGAACACGGTCCTTCTGAAAGGCACACCCGGCGCGCGTTACGAACTGACCGACAAAGGCCTTCGTTCACGCACGCATCAGGAGGATCCAGCGAGTGCAAGGCCACCAGCCGAGCTGCTCAAGGGCGTAGGCACCTTGCTGAACAGGTCCATGCGCATCACCGGTGGATACATCTACGCTGACGAGACCCACACGCTACAGCCATGCGGCATGGAGCAGCAGTTCCCTCTGGGCATGCAGCACGCGGGGCTGGAGATGGCGATGTGGTATACCGAGGACAACCTCGGTGGCACACCCATGTTGGTGGAGATCCAAGCGCACTTGGGCATGGGACCATCCATGGAAGGCGATGAGGAGGATGAATACCTCTTCGTGGAGAACGTGTTGCGAAGGTTGAACGGTAGCTGTCCTACGGCTACTTCTCCCCTTTGAAACCGTACACGAGTTGATGCGGTAGGTCGTGCGGGAACTTCTCCATGCCGGGGAAGCCGAGCTTGATGTGCGCATCGTCCTTGGGGATGCTCGCCGTGCGGAAGATGTAGTCCCACAGGCTCAAGGAGATCCCGTAGTTCAATCCATGGCGATGGCCTTCGGGCAGGTTGTACACGTGGTGCCATAGATGCATCACGGGATTGTTGAAGATGTACTTCAACGGACCGTAGGTGATGTGGATGTTCGCGTGATTGAGATGCCCGATCGCGATGGCCACGTAGAACACAATGAAGGCTTGGTCCGGCGTGAAACCACCGATCAGCATGACGGCGATGTACTTCATCGGCGTGTAGAACACGTTCTCCATCCAGTGATAACGAAGGTGCGCGGCGAAGCCCATCTGCTCCACGCTGTGGTGCACTTTATGGAAGCGCCAAAGGATATCATAACGGTGCAACATCACGTGGGTGAACCATTGGATGAAGTCCGTGGCGATGAAGAAGACCAGCAACTGTGCCCATTCCGGCATGACGCTCAGGTCCAACAAGTGCATCTTCTCCAAGCTGGTGCCGAAGAGGTCGTTCACGGCCATGTTCACCACTTCGCTGAAGGCGATGAAGATGACGAGGTTGAAGATGTAGAAGTTGAAGAACATGTAGAAGGCATCGAGCCAGAAGTCCTTTCG
>JAGQVV010000112.1:0-1018 GCA_020437805.1 Flavobacteriales bacterium | reverse complement strand
TGAAGGTGATCTCGCTCCACACGTAGTTCGCGTAATTGCCGAAGGCGTTAAGGAAGGCATCAAGGTATCGGCTCATCGTTTCAGGGAAGTGAAGTGGTTGTAAAACTGTCGGCGCGCACAGGAAGTTTGTCGTGGTAGCTCCATTCGGTCCAGGAACCGTCGTAGTTGCGCACGTTCTTCATGCCGAGCACAGCAGTGAGCACGTAGGTGGTGTGCGCCGAACGCACGCCGGAATGGCAAAAGGTGATCACGGTATCATCGGGCTGGATACCGAGTGCCGCGAGGTCATACTGCAAGGCTCCGGCATCCTTCAGGATCTTGTCCTTATCGAAAGCCACAGCGTTTCCCCAATCGTACAGCACACTACCGGGAATGGTCCCGGCACGGAAAGCACCTTCCTTGCGTTCAGCACCACTGAATTCATTTCGGGACCGGGTATCGAGCAATACGCCACGCCCATCTTCCACGGCACGCTTGACGTGTTCCAAGGTGGCCACAAGAGAACTGTCCACGGGATCGGGGAAGACATATCCGGAAGGTTTGGTCCGCACCCACTTCAAGGTCACGGGAAGTCCTTCCGTCCGCCAACGCGGTATGCCACCGTTCAGCAAAGCCACTTTCCTATGCCCATGCACTTTCAGCAGCCACCAGACGCGGGCCGCATCGCAGCCTCCACGATCATCATACACAACGACCTGCTGACCAGCCTTCAGGCCCAAGGAGTCCAAGAGGTGCTGAATGGTCTCCCGAGTGGCGGACATGCCGGAATAGGGGAGGTCATTGCGGGTGAACGCGTCACGCCACACTTGGATGGCATCGGGTATATGGCCGTGATGGTAGGAGGTGATCGGCCGTACGTCCAGGACGAACGCTGGGGTATCGGTAGCATTCCACCTATGCAGCTCGGCAGGCTCCACGAGGTCCAGGACCATACGGGAAGGTTTCTCGTCCTCCGAAGGTCGCATCTCGCTTGGACCGCAACCCAGCAGGAGCGCGGTGGCCAGGATCAAGGCTCCAG
>JAGQVV010000111.1 GCA_020437805.1 Flavobacteriales bacterium | reverse complement strand
TCGATCAGCTCGATGAAGTTGTGCGGTAGCACCTTGCAGCTCAAACCCACGGCAATGCCCTCCCCGCCTTGCGCCAGGAGCAAGGGGAACTTCACGGGAAGGAAGATCGGTTCCTTGTTACGACCATCGTAGCTCAACTGCCATTCGGTGGTCTTCGGGTTGAACACAACGTCCGAAGCGAACTTGCTCAGGCGCGCTTCGATGTAACGGGGAGCTGCAGCACTGTCCCCTGTCAACGTGTTTCCCCAGTTCCCTTGGCAGTCGATCAGAATGTCCTTCTGTCCAAGTTGCACCAACGCATCACCGATGCTCGCATCGCCATGCGGATGGTACTGCATGGTGTGGCCTATGATGTTGGCCACCTTGTTGTAGCGCCCATCATCAAGGTCCTTCATGGCGTGCAGGATCCTGCGTTGCACAGGCTTCAGCCCATCGTACAATGCAGGCACCGCCCGTTCCAGGATCACGTAGCTCGCGTAGTCCAGGAACCAGTCCCGGTACATGCCGCTCACGGAGAAGGTCCCTCCCAATTGAGTGCCCGGAACGCCCTTGTCGGGTGCCCCGTTCCCCAGTTCCTCGTTGCTCAACTCGTCGTCGTTCATTGCTCGCTGTTCAATCCGCTGTCGCGCATACCGGATTCCCCCCACCGTAGTTGCCCCCATTCCCCACGTTCAACTGCCAGCAGTACTCCGCGCCGGGAAGGACATTGTTGGTAATGATATCGAAACGATCACCCGTGTTCGCTGTAGGGGTGGTCTGGCCGGATGTCCCGTCGAAGAGCGGAACTTGCCTGACCAAGTACGTAGTGGGCCGTCCGAATAGTTCGGTGTGGACCTGTACGGTCACGGTCAATTGCCGCACCAGAACGGAGTTGATCGTCACGAAACCCGTGCTCGAAGAAACCACCGTGAAGATCGGTGCTCCATCGTAATCCACATCAAAAGGATTCGTCGTGAGGTCGGCCACCACGATATCATCCTTCTTGCAGGCGCCCAGGCTGAGCGATCCGATCAACAGGAGAATGAGCAGGCGCGTGCTCATCGGTCCAGGTGAATGGTCAGTCCAGCCATGAACACACCCTGACCCTTTCCGGGTGACCAGGAAAGGCCCTCGAACAAGATCTTCTCCTTGTCTTCGAACACCGGCACCTCCCAACCAGCTGTACGATTGAAGAAATACCACGTGGCAGCGCCCGTCAATACGGTGAAGGCCGATGCCATGTACAAGTTGTTCCGTGCATCCTTGAACGCCTCCTTGTCCGCAGGGATGGTGGCACCCTTCAAGGTGCGGATGTTCGCTGGATCCACATTGATGTCATAGAGCGCTTGGTCCTCATCCAGCACTTGAGCGGCCTTATTGTATTTATCATAGGCAACGGCCGTCCAGATCAACCCGCCGGTCATAGCCAGGATCGGTGCAGCGCGGGTCCAACGCTTCTTCGTCTGGAAGGCACCCAATTCCTTCCGGTATTGCACGAATTCAGTGCTCATCGGCAAATGGACAACGAGGTCGGAGGTGCGGTCCGCGATGACGAAGAAACCGGTATCCACGACCACCCGCGTAGGGGCCCACAACGAGAACGAATGGAGCCCTTCGGTAAGTTTCACTTCCCGCTGCTGCATACGGAACTTGTGGTCCACCACGAATTCGAAATCATGCCCGGGGTCGACCAGAAGTCGGACCGTCCCGGTCTTTTGGGAATATGCAGCACCAACGAATACGTGGAACGCCAGCAATACTATGAACCGTGCATGCCTCATGACCGCAAGGTCGTACCCAATACCCCGGGGGTGGTTTCTGTTGATCGGACCAAACGAACCGTTCCTCGATCGCGAACGACCCTGAGCTTGCAGGTACGGATCATACGTCGAGTTCCACTTCATTCTCCTCCAGCTTTCGAGCAATGGCCTTGGCCGGGTGCTCCGGCCTCTCTTCCACCAGGTCCTTTTCCACTTTCAGGTTCCCGATGATGAATTCCTGGCGCTGAGGTGTGTTCTTGCCCATGTAGAAGCCGAGCAGTTCCTGGACCGAGGCATCCTTGGTGATCATCACCGGCTCCAAGCGGATATCCTCCCCTATGAAATGCTTGAACTCGTCCGGGCTGATCTCACCAAGGCCTTTGAAGCGGGTGATCTCCGCGGTCTTGCCCAACTTGGTCAATGCGCGCTGGCGTTCCTCATCGCTGTAACAATAGATCGTCTCCTTCTTGTTCCGCACCCGGAAGAGCGGGGTTTGCAGGATGTACAAGTGATCGTTCTTCACCAGGTCCGGGAAGAACTGCAGGAAGAAGGTCATCAGCAACAGTCGTATGTGCATGCCGTCCACATCGGCAT
>JAGQVV010000110.1 GCA_020437805.1 Flavobacteriales bacterium | reverse complement strand
GCGAGCCAATCGATGATCACTTGGTCGAAATCGTCACCGCCCAAGTGGGTATCACCATCGGTGCTTTTCACTTCGAAAACGCCGTCGCCCAACTCGAGCACACTGACGTCGTGGGTCCCTCCACCGCAGTCGAAGACCACGATCTTCTGGTCCTTCTGCTTCTTGTCCAGACCGTAGGCCAAGGCAGCAGCCGTTGGTTCATTGATGATACGGCGCACTTTCAGGCCGGCGATCTCCCCGGCTTCCTTGGTGGCTTGCCGCTGCGCATCATTGAAGTACGCCGGAACGGTGATCACCGCTTCATGCACGGCCGTGCCGAGATAGTCCTCCGCGGTCTTCTTCATCTTCTGCAGGATCATCGCGCTGATCTCCTGCGGTGTGTATTCGCGGTCGCCGATGGCCACGCGAGGCATGCCATTGCTGGCCCGCACCACTTTGTACGGTACGCGTGCGATCTCCTTGGCATCCTCCTCATAGGTGTTGCCCATGAAGCGCTTGATGGAGAATATGGTGTTCGTGGGGTTGGTGATGGCTTGGCGCTTGGCAGGGTCGCCCACCTTGCGCTCCCCTCCTTCCACGAAGGCCACCACACTTGGGGTGGTGCGCTTTCCTTCACTGTTCGCGATGACAACGGGCTCGTTGCCTTCCATAACGGCGACGCAACTGTTCGTGGTCCCCAGGTCTATGCCGATGATCTTGCTCATTTGCTCGTTTCGTTCATCCGCCTGTTCCGTCACAGACGACGCCCCGCAGTTGTCAAGGTCCATGCCATAGCCCAAGCGCCAAGGATGGACTGCCAATTAGGAAGAAAGTCCGCACGAACGGCGGACTTCCATACTGACAAAAGGACAGATCGTCAGGGGCAGTAGTTCGATCCACCCTGATCCCCGATCAGGCCTGAACAGAATCGAAGTGATCCCGTGATGTTGCCATTGGTCAGTTCTTCCAAGGATTCGGAGTTCAGGCGTTTGCCAAGGATGTTCTTGGTATAGCGCCCGGCGAAAATGCCGTACCCATTGGTGACGTTGGTGTACGAAGGACGATCCTCCACGATACCGGTGATGGGTTCGTCCAGGGCCAGGAAGGTGTGGAACTCGTCATTCGCAACAGCTACAAGGAAATCAATGCCCAAGAAGATCCGATGGTCCACCGTGGGGTCGTTCGGGATCAAGGTGGCAACGGTATTGTAAAAGAGCTCGCCTTCCATCAGCGCCGCCATGGGCTCGAAGTTGGTGGTACCCGAACGCACCACGGTGCCCATTCGTTGGGTGAACGATAGCAAGGCGGTGGTGTCCGTTCCACGTACTTCCTTGTAATTGAAGCGATAGCTCGCCTCATAGCGGCGACCGTCCAGGTTCGAGGTCCAATTCAGTTCGTATGCGCCGAATCCGTTCGAACTCAACAAATTGATCGTGCTGGAAGGGCTTTGGTCCGGGCCGGCGAAGGAGAAGTCGTTCACGATCGTAGTGGTCGCGGAGATCCGCTCCCCTTTCACCATCAACTCGATCTCGTAGTCGCTGTCCTCTTTCAGGAACGTAGGGCCGGAAGGGATCTGCGGGCTCCCGTTCACGAGGACCCGATCCGGGGTGTTGAAGTAGTACATGGTCTGGTCCGGTGAATAGAACACGCCCGGCTCCCGGTTCGTGAGCAGTGTGTCCCGCAATGGGAAGGTGTCGACGCGCTGTCCCTCGCTCACTTCGAAGACCCAAGCTCCGCTGATCGCACCCGAGGCCCATTCGTTGGAGTCGGCGATCTGGGCGAAATCATAGGCATCACCTTCTCCGAGGAAAGCCTTGTTGATCTTCACGTAATGCACGGAATCCCGCATGTTCAACAACCCGTAAACGACCGTGATGTTCTGGTACGGTGCGTTGATATCCAGATCGGTGCTGCAACCGGCCAAGATGGAGATGGCGACGAGCAAGAAGGTCAAGCGTTTCATGGGCTATGGGAGCGGATCCCCGATTGTTCGCGGACCCCTGATCGGCCAAAGATAGCGGAAGGCATGTGGCGGGCATGAGCGGGTAGCGCGGACCCGAAGCGACTATTGCAGCCCTGAGCAGTAACATCCGCATTTGCGTATGCAGCATCGCCCCGGTGACCTGCGCCGTAGTTTTGACGCATGAGCACCAGCATGAAGAACGTGAAACGTGTGACCACCCACGTGCTGCAGGAGATGAAGGCCGATGGCGTGAAGATCGCCATGCTGACCGCCTATGATTACTCCTTGGCGCGATTGGTCGATGCGGCCGGGATCGATGTGATCCTCGTAGGGGATAGCGCCAGCAACGTAATGGCGGGCCATGAGACCACGTTGCCCATCACCTTGGACCAGATGATCTACCATGCCTGTGGTGTGGTGCGTGGTTGCCAACGCGCCTTGATCGTGGTGGACCTTCCGTTCGGTACGTACCAGGGGAACACCAAGGGCGCATTGAACTCCGCCATCCGGATCATGAAGGAGAGCGGCGCCCATGCGGTGAAGATGGAAGGTGGACGGGAGATCATCGGTTCCGTGGAGCGCATCCTCAGTGCCGGGATACCTGTTATGGGCCATTTGGGGCTCACGCCGCAAAGCATCTACAAGTTCGGTACGTATGTGGTACGTGCCAAGCAACAAGAGGAGGCGGACCGTCTTCGTTCCGATGCGCTATTGTTGGAGGAGGCCGGTTGTTTTGCGATCGTGCTGGAGAAGATCCCCGCCCAGCTTGCGGAGGAGGTGGCCAAAAGCGTGAGTATTCCGGTCATCGGGATCGGTGCCGGGGGCGGGGTGGATGGACAGGTGCTGGTGCTCCACGATATGCTCGGGATCAATCAGGAATTCAACCCCCGTTTCCTGCGGCGTTACGCGGACCTGCACGAGGTTATCAATGGTGCGGTGGAAGGCTACATCAAGGACGTTCGTTCGAAGGATTTTCCCAACTCGGAGGAGCAATATTGATGGACGGGTCCGAGGCGGTCCCATCCGCGGCAGCGTCGCCTACCACACCGGTCGTTCTGGCTAGGACCAAGCACTGGGTCGTTGTCTCGAAACCTGCCGGTATGCCTTCCCAGCCTGACCGTACAGGGGACCCGGATCTGTTGAGCTGGTTACGTGGATCCTCCGGTCCGGAGACTGCGGGCCTTGTGCATCGCTTGGACAGGCCGGTGAGCGGGGTGATGGTGTTCGCTTTGGACGATGCTTCGCTTGCCTCGCTCGGTCAACAGTTCCGTGAACGCCGGATCGCCAAGGTCTATTGGGCCATTGTGGAAGGTTCCATCCACGGTCCACGGGTCCTGGAGAACGTGATCGCGCAGGATGGCAGGCGGAACAAAGCCGTGGTCGGGAGGGCGGAACAGGCGAAGTCGGTGCGTTTGGCGATCCGTCCATTGGCCAAGGGTGATCGCTATAGTTTGCTGGAGGTCGTTCCCGATGGTGGAGCATTCCATCAGATCCGCGCACAACTGGGTGCCGCTGGTCACCCCATCAAAGGTGATGTGAAATATGGCGCCAGGCGCGGGGAAAAGGACCGGAGCATTGCCTTGCATGCCCGGTCACTTGGATTCCATGATCCGATCACGGAACACCCCGTCTCGGTCACGGCTCCACATCCCGTATCGCCGCTTTGGTCAGCCTTGGTCGCATTGATCGCGGAGCCGTGATGCTCCAATGGCGATCGCGCGGATCCCGATAGTGCCTAAGGCGACGCAAGTATCCGTTCCGACACGAACAAGAGCACTTCCGTTCCTTCCACGGGCACCTTTCGAAAGGCTGGTGAATGACCTCCTTCCACGAAGCGTTGCCATTCCTCGTCCTCGCGATACCGGTGGTCCTCCATCAGCCTGGGCGTAGCCACGATCAGGTCGAGGTCCTCACCGCGAAGGAAAGCGTTGAAACCCTGCGCCTTGTCCTGTGCTGTTACGCGGTCGGCGGGGGAATGCATGTACACGGTGTATCCGCCATCGGCATCGAGCACAGTGGCCCTATCTTGAAGGGAAAGCGCGTTGATCGACCTGATCGTTGCGAGGACCGGCCGTCCGGCGGGGCCTACCGGACGGGTGTTCGGTAGGAACAGGAAGATGGGAAGGACCACCATTGGCGCGTACTTGCAAAGCCGTGGACGATCGGACCCTTCGGGGTAGGCCCGCGATACCAATGTGATCATCGCGAATACCAACAAGACCAACAGATAATGGGCCCTTGGGTGGATGATGATGACCGAAACAAGCGCTGGAAGAACGAATGCCACCGTGAACTTCGATCGAAAGTGTGAAAGGCCGTGTGCAGCCTTGTTGGTCACCCCCAAGTACAGCAATTGAGCCACAAGCAGGGTCAGCAGCACGAAGCCGTACCACACGGGACGTGACCAATAGGGCAACAATTGTGCGCCGATGGCGGAAGGGGTCAAAGCGAGGTTCATCCCGACATGTTGCGCGAACTTCTCCGGGTTCCGGAACATCGCCTCCCGTATGCTTTGCACAGGTCCGAGATCGTTCTCGATGACCTCCTCCCAATTGGTCCAAGGGTCCATCCCCGTAGGCTGGGTCGATTCCCGGTTCAAGGCATAGTGCTGGCCGAAGGCGATCAGCCCTCTGCCATTGGCCAAAGGGTTCCCGAAGGTGATGAACAGGCCGATGAGGCAAGCCAGGACGAAGCTCCACTCCAAGAGCGGCAAACGTCCGGGCCATGCTCCATCCTTGACGATCTCCCAGGACCAAAGGGTCACGAGAATGAGCAAGGCGAGAAGGAATTCCGGACGAACGAATACGGCCATGCCAGCGGCGAGAACAGCAACGGTGAATTTGCGATCACGGTCATCCACTCGGGTGGTAATGATCGCACCGATCATCAGTATGGTCAGCGCCAGCGCGGATACCCGAGGCCAGGTGAACAGGTTCAAGGCCGTGAACTGGATGAACAGGGCGGCGAGCAGGCTTGCTCCTCTTGTCGTGCCATGGGTACGAAGAAGCAGGAAAGTGAGGATGGGGATCAGCACCAGCGTGATACCGTAGTTCAGGAAGTAGAGCGTGGTTCGTTCCTCTGCAAACCAGGACAGCGCTTGGTACCAAAGCGCATATACCGGGGCCATATCCGCGGTGGGTAGTCCGTTCGGCACATTCAGGCCACGTTCCAGATAGGTGGTCTCATCGTATAACCTGATGTCCAGTTGGGACGTCCAACGGATGGCGAAAGCGATGGAAAGCAAGGCAAGGCCTGTCAGGCAAATGGCATCTGCGACCCAGGCGCGGGCCCACAGGTCACGGATCCTGTCCATCGGTCTTCGTTCAGTGATCCACGAGTTCGCCATCACATGGGGTCCACGTCGGTGACCAATTGAACACGGGAGTGGGCTGGATCCCCGAAAACCCGATCGATGGTATCCCGCAGGAACGCTTTTTCCGTGTGATGGCGTTTGCGGCCGATCTTGATCAACAACCTGCGGAGATGCTTGTCGCGTACCCTGGAAACGGCCGGGATCTCCGGACCCAACACCTCTTCGCCAAGCTCGGACCTGAGGGCTTCCGCCAACGCACTTGCCGTGGCTGCCACTTGTTCTTCATGCCTGTGTTTCAAGGTCAATTGAACGAGCCTTGTGAACGGAGGGTAGCCGTGGGCGCGGCGGTGTTCGATCTCCCTATCGTACATGCCATCCACATCGTGCCGCACCACGAGTTCCAATATGGGGTGGCCCACATCTTGCGCTTGTATGATGACCGATCCCGCGTTCTTGCGCCTTCCGGAACGTCCTGCCACTTGCGCCATGAGTTGGAATGCTCTTTCATGCGCACGGAAATCCGGGAAACGCATCAGCTTGTCCGCGTTGAGGATCCCCACCGTGCTCACGTGGTCGAAATCCAAACCCTTCGTGACCATCTGGGTACCGACCAGGATATCCACGCCCCCCTGTCCGAAGGCGGTCAGGATACGCTCCAAGGCATGCCTACCGCGTGTGGTGTCCTGATCCATCCGCGCCACTTTGGCATTCGGGAAGAATTCGTTGATCTCCTCTTCGATCTTCTCGGTCCCGAAACCGAGCATGCGCAACCGGGGACCACCGCAGCTTGCGCAGTGGGTAGGCGGGGCATAGTGCTTTCCGCAGTAATGACAGCGAAGTTGGTGCTGCAGCTTGTGGTAGGTCAGGCTCACGTCGCATTGGTCGCATTCGGGGACCCATGAGCAGGTTTCGCATTGCCATACAGGCACATAGCCGCGTCGGTTCTGGAAGATGATCACCTGCTCCCGTCGGTCCAACGCCTCCTGGATCGCATCGATCAGCGTGCTGGTGAAGTGCCCGCGCATCCGTTTGCGCTTCGTGGCATCGCGCAGATCCACCCGGGTTATCACCGGCAGGCGCACATCACCGAAGCGCACCAACAGCTCCACATGCCCGTATTTGCCCGAGCGTGCATTGTGCTGGCTTTCCATGCTCGGCGTAGCGCTTCCCAATAGCACCTTCGCCCCGTGCAGATCTCCGAGCAGTACGGCCATATCCCGAGCGTTGTATCGTGGCGCGGGATCGTGCTGCTTATAGCTGGTGTCATGCTCCTCATCCACGACGATCAAGCCCAAACCCTTGTACGGAAGGAACAGCGCTGAACGGGCCCCCACCACGATGGCGGGTGGGTCCTTGCCCAGGCATCGCATCCACAGCGCGGTGCGGTCGTTCTGCGACATGCGCGAGTGGAAGACAGCTATACGATCCCCGAACCGATCCCTTAACCGGCCTATGATCTGGGTGGTCAAGGCGATCTCGGGAAGCAGGTACAGCACCTGGAGTCCGGTGTTCAGGCATTCCTCGATCAAGGTGGTGTACAATTCGGTTTTCCCGGATGAGGTTACGCCGCGCAGAAGTACAACATCCTGCTTTTCGAAGCATTTCCGGATCCCTTCGAGCGCTTCGGTCTGGGCGGGGGAGAGACGGGGCATTGCTTTCTGACCGGTCTCCGGGTCAGGACTTCCCACCTCCCGCTGGTAAAGTTCGAAGAGGCCTTTGTCCACGAGCTGCTTCAGTACTGCTGTGGTGGCTTGGCTGGCATGTACCAATTTGGCGCGTTCCACCTCCTTCGGGTCGCTGGCAAGGCAACGGCTCAATTCCACATAGCGCATGAGCATACCCAATTGTTTGGGTGCCCGCTCCAAGCGGTCGAACCAGGTGTGTAGCACCGCTTCGCTGCGGGCTTCCTGAGCAAGTCGCACGTAGGTCGCCATGCGTGGCTTCCAGTCCTCCTTCAGTTGCTCTTCCAGGATCAATGCGCCGCGTTCCATCAATCGTTTGATGGCAGGCAGCGGGTCCTTCAGCCCCAAGAGCTCGCCGGCCTGCTGAAGCGTTACCACATGCCGGTCCTCCAAGGCCTGTAACAGCAGGACCGTGCGTCCTTCGCCCGGAACATCGGTGGCCACTGCCGGCCCGGCCACGAGCCGTGTTTCGCTGGAAAGCGAAAGGTGGCTGGGAAGTGCGGCGATCATCACCTCACCCAAGGTGCAGAGGTAGTGCTCGGCCATTCGATCCCAAAGTCCCAGTTGTTCGGGAAGGACCACTGGAGCCACATCCAGCACGGAGAGCACCTTTCGGATCGTACGGTAGGGCGGGCGTTCGGCATGGATGCGCTGGACCAGACCACTGTACAGCTTCCGGCCACGACCGAAGGGTACGGCGACGCGCATGCCGGGCAGGACAGCGACCATTTCCTGTGCCAGCTCGTAGGTGAAGCTGCCGGGCACAGCAAGCGGTAGGATGACGTCGACGTATCGCATGGGCGTTCCGGCACAAAGGTGGGCCACAGCGCGCGTACCGGTCGTTGTCACCGAATTGTCAAGTGCGGGTGGAACGAGGAACGGCAGGCAACACATTCGGGAACCGGCTTGTCCTAATGGTATGAAGCGCTATCACAACGAACGAAGCGCCTCCGAAGAACCATTGACGAACGGGGGCGGGGAACGAACGAAGGACCGATCGACCGATCGAGCGGTCTATGACCTGAGCACGCCTTTGTGGAGCAAATACTACCACAAGGTCCGAAAACGGATACGGTTCCCGCGGTATTACAAGCGGGCATTGAATTGGTGACCCGGGTGACCGGGTGGTTTGGTGATGGGTGGAACGATGCGTTCACAACCCAATGTTCGCGAGGCGGGTCCATGACCCGCTTCGTGCGTTGAAAGCGGCATCTACTTTGCACCGCATGTCGCGGTCCACACATACAACAGCAGCGGTGTTCGTACTTGGCGCCCTGTTCTTCCTTTTCGGATTCGTCACTTGGTTGAACGGCCCGCTCATCGGGTACTTGAAGATCATTTGTGAGCTGAAGGATGGTGCGGAGCCGTTCTACGTCACGTTCGCTTTCTACATCGCGTATTTCTTCACCGCTTTGCCGATGTCAGCGGTATTGAGGCGCACAGGCATGAAACGCGGTATGATGTACGGCCTGTTCACCATGGCGTTGGGTGCTATGCTCTTCGTGCCAGCGGCCCAAATGCGCTCCTATGGCGTGTTCCTGCTCGGCCTGTTCGTGATCGGTACCGGCCTTTCGCTACTTCAGACGGCGAGCAACCCGTACATCACCGTGGTCGGTCCCATCGAGAGCGCTGCCGCCCGGATCAGCATCATGGGTATCTGCAACAAACTGGCCGGTGTGATCGCACCACTGGTACTAGGTTTCCTGTTGCTCGGGGATGCGGACACCCTCCAAATGGACCTTTCAACACTGGGCCCTGATGCGTACGATGCCCGCTTGGATGAGGTGGCCTCGCGGGTGATCATGCCATACGGCGCCATGGCCGCGATCCTTGTGGGGTTGGGGTTGATGGTGCTGTTCAGCCCCTTGCCCGAGTTGGATCCCGAGATCGAAGCTACGCCGGATGGTGAAGTCACACGCGGGGTTCTGAGCTACCCGAACCTGGTGCTTGGTGTCCTGGCCTTGTTCCTTTATGTCGGGGTCGAGGTGATGGCAGGGGACACCATCGGGCTTTTCGGTGAAGCTCAAGGCATGCCCCTCGCCGAGACAAGGCATCTGACCAGCTACACCTTGGCGTGCATGGTCCTGGGATATATGATCGGAATAGTCGGGATCCCACGTTGGTTCTCCCAATCCACCGCATTGGCGGCTTCGGCCGTTCTTGGTGTGGTGCTCACCATCGCTGCGATCCTCTTCGATGGTGCGCCCAGTGTTTACAGTATCGCACTCCTCGGCTTGGCCAATGCACTCGTATGGCCGGCTATTTGGCCTTTGGCCATCGCCGGGCTCGGACCTCACACGAAAACGGGTAGCGCCATGCTCATCATGGCCATCGCGGGTGGGGCGGTGCTCCCGTTGTTATACGGTCGCTTGGCAGGTTTACCCGCGATAGGCTATCAACAGGCCTACTGGATCATGGTTCCGGCCTATCTCTTCATGCTTTGGTACGGCATGAAAGGCGCTCGGATGACACGGTGGAAGGCATGAACGAGGATCACCCCGGCCATGCTGTTGAAAACTGCTCGCACCGCTGCGGACCCTCCTGATACCACGCCATTACCTTCGGCACCCGGATAACGAACTCATTCCGCGCAAGCATGGCAGCGCTACAACCATCGAATATCGCCCTGGGGTTCGCCTTGGGACTGTTATTGGTCGCCTGTGGCGGCCCTGAAACAACCAATGACGGAACCTCCGGTACGGACACCTTGGCGGTTGATCCGAACCCGGAGCAGAACCAATTGCTCGCGATCGGGGGCAATGTGTTCAGTATTCCTTCCCCCGTTCAGACGGCACTTTTGATACGGAACGCCGGCCTGAAGTATCAAAAGGACCTGACCCTTCCTTTCGATCAAGCTGAAATGGCCACTGGAAAAGCCGCCCAAGGGATGGCTTTGGGCATGCTGGGTGCGGATATGGCCTATGTCACGGTCCATAAGGACGGACAGCGCGCGTTGGCCACGATGCAGGCCATCGAGAAGTTGGGGAACAAGCTCGAGTTGGCCAATTCCTTCGATCGTGCGCTCATCGACCGGTTCAAGACCAACCTTGCGAGCGAGGACAGCCTGTTGCGCTTCAGCGGGACGGCTTTCCGTGCTGCGGACCAATATCTGAAGGACAACAAACGCGATGACGTGAGTGCTTTTGTGTTGACCGGCGGATGGGTGGAGTCGCTCTATCTCATCGTGTCGGATCCCACTTCCGCCGATGATCAGGATCTCCTGAACAGGATCGGGGAGCAGAAGAACGCGCTGAACAGCCTTGTGGCACTCCTGGAACGCACGGATACGGAGTTGGCCGGTGGGAAGGTCCTTGCCGAACTGAAGGAACTCCGGGTCTTGTTCGAAGGGGTGAGCACCACGTACTCTTATCAGGAACCTGTTACGGACGCGGGCAAGAAGACCACGTTCATCAACAGTACAAGCACCGTTAGCCTCGCCGAGGGTAGTTACGGTGCCATTACAGTCAAGATCTCCGCCATCCGTAATTTGATCCTTGCTTGACCATGCGCAGGACGCTCCTCATCCTTTCCGTGGCATGCGGCTTCGCAGCGCAAGCCCAAGAACTCTGCCAGCCGATCGCCAGTCGATGTGAACAGCACATCACCGCGGAGTACATTCCCGATGGCCAGTTCTACCGCGCATTGCTCCAGGGCGATGAGCAGGCTGAATTCAACCTCACCCTTTTCGGGGGGACGACCTATCGCGTGGCCGCTTGCAGCGGGGATTCCGATGGTATCCTCGTGTTCAATGTGGTGGACAAGGACAACAACGTGTTGTTCACGAATCGCGATCAAGGGAATGCACCGTATTGGGACCTTGCCGTTGCGAACACCATCGACGTGCGCGTTGAGGCCGGTCTGGACCCCTCCAAGGCAGGTAGCGGTTGCGCCGTGATGCTGATCGGATTCAAGAAGTAGCCCGGTCCGGCCCAGAGGCCTTCTTCACCCCTTTCGGAACTTTCGGACGCCCTTCTCGTAAAGAGGGGCGTTCTTTTTCGGCGGATGGCCGGAAAGGGACGAAGGACGCATGAGCGAGAAGATACTCAAGGCCTTATTGCAGCTCTTCGCCATCATCGCCAAAGGGGATGCTGTGGCCGAGGGCGCGCGTCCGGACAATGCCGCGATCCTCGAACGCTTCCTACGAAAGCAATTCAGTCCGGAGATGGCAGCCTCGCACATGGCACGCTATCAAGCGTACGTGGAAGCGTTCCATAGCAGCGGTGGGAATAGCCGAACGGCCAGGAAACGTACCTCCCTCAACTCGGTGAAGGTCCTGAAGATCTGCACCCAAGTGAACGAGGAGTTGAACCAGCACCAGAAGTTCGTGGTGCTGGTCCACCTGCTCGAGTTCATCGGATCGAATGATGAAGTGAGCCTGCAGGAGTCGGAGTTCGTGAGCACCGTGGCGGAAACCTTCAATATCGGCCAGGAGGACTTCCATCACTGTCGTGCATTCGTGGACGGGGAACGCACGGTGCGGGAGGATGCCTCACACTTGTTGTATATCGATGCTGCGGTCGGCTCCAATATGGACAATGCGCGACACATGCACGCCCATGGTCTGGATGGAGAGATGCGCGTGTTGCACGTCCCGAGCGTGAACCTCTACGTGATGCGCTACTCGGGGTCGAGCGAGGTCCTCTTGAACGGGCAGCGGATGAGCAGTGACAGCCACTACGTGCTCAGCAATGGCTCCAGCGTACGACCGCCCCATGGCGTGCCCATCTACTATAGCGACATCCTGTCCGCGTTCATGAACAAGAGCGATCGCTCGCGTATCGTGTTCAAGGCGGATGCGATCGAATATGCCTTTCCGAACGGACGGGTCGGGCTTCATGAATTGAAGCTGGCCGAGACCGGTGGAAAGCTCATCGGGATCATGGGTGGCAGTGGAAGCGGAAAGAGCACGCTGTTGAACATCCTGAACGGTAATCTCAAGCCGAGCCGCGGACATGTAACGATCAATGGCATCGACGTGCATTCGGAGCGTGATCGGATCCGCGGGGTCATCGGTCATGTGAGCCAGGATGATCTGCTGATCGAGGAGTTGACGGTCTACCAGAACCTGTTCTACAATGCCAAGCTCTGCTTCGGTGATCAGAACGATGAGCAGGTGGCCGAGCGCGTACTGCGCATGCTACAGTCCTTGGGCCTCTACGAGACCAAGGACCTCAAGGTCGGCAGTCCGTTGGAAAAGACCATCAGCGGTGGACAACGCAAGCGCTTGAACATCGCATTGGAGCTGATCAGGGAACCGAGCGTTCTCTTCGTGGATGAACCTACCAGCGGCTTAAGCTCGCGGGATTCGGAGAATATCATGGACCTATTGAAGGAGCTGGCATTGAAAGGTCGGCTCGTGTTCGTGGTGATCCATCAACCTTCCTCGGACATCTTCAAGCTCTTCGACCGCCTTCTGTTGATGGACCAAGAGGGCCACCCGGTGTACTACGGCGATCCAGTGGATGCGGTGGTGTACTTCAAACGTGTGACCGGGCAAGTGAACAGTGAGGTGGGACAGTGCTCTGCATGCGGCAACGTCAACCCGGAACAGATCTTCAACATCCTGGAAGCGAAACTCGTGGACGAGTACGGAAACGAGACCGACCAGCGACGCATCAGTCCGGAAGCGTGGAACGAAGTGTTCCGTGCACAAATGGACGGGCGGGTGGCGCAGGTCCCTGAGGAACGTAGTGTGCCGAGGAGCACGTTCACGGTCCCGGACCGGTTGCGTCAATTGAAAGTGTATTTCAAGCGCGACCTGCTGAGCAAATTGGCCAATAGGCAATACGTCCTCATCAACTTGGTGGAAGCACCGGCCTTGGCATTCCTGATGGCCTTTTTCCTCAAATTCTATCGCACGGGCCACGGAACAACGGGAGCATACATCTTCCGTGAGAACGACAACATCCCGCAATACCTTTTCATCTCGGTGATCGTGGCCCTGTTCCTCGGTCTCACGGTGAGCGCGGAAGAGATCATACGCGACCGGAAGATCCTACAGCGAGAGAAATTCCTGGACCTGAGCTGGATGAGCTACTTGATGAGCAAGATCGGTATCCTCTTCCTCATCTCAGGCTTGCAGACGCTGCTTTTCGTGTTGGTGGGGCACGCCATACTCGGGATGGAAGGATTGCAGCT
>JAGQVV010000109.1 GCA_020437805.1 Flavobacteriales bacterium | reverse complement strand
TCCAGCGCAGCAACATGAGCAAGCTGGACGCCAATGGAAAACCGATCTACCGCGATGATGGCAAGGTGTTGAAGAGCGACCTTTACTTCAAGCCGGATATCGCAGCGATCCTCGCCAATGATTGATCCGGACATCGGTCCCACTTGAACCCGTAACCTGCACTCCGCGCAGATGAACCTTTCCACCCTGCTCTCCGCCGCGCGTACCAGCCGCTTCAAGCGTTGGGTGCTGCATCATGCATTGAATTGGAGCATTCCGTTCAATCGGCCGCATGGCTTCCGGGTCGCTCCATTGCCTGCTGGCGGGATCTCGGTGTCCATCCCCAATTGGCGCATCAATCATAACCACATCAGGGGCATCCACGCCTGTGCCATGGCCACGGCATCCGAGATGTGCAGCGGGCTTAGCGTGCTTGAGCAACTGGATCCGAAGAAGTACAGGCTGATCATGCGGAGCCTGCACATGGAGTACCAATACCAAGCGAAACAGAGGGCCATTGCTACGTGCACCCCAACATCACAGGACATCAAGGAACAAGTGATCGAGCCTTTGGCCAACGCGGACAAAGTGGACTACACCTCCACGGTGATCGTGAAGGACATGAGCGGGAACCACCTCGCCACAGGCACTGTCACGTGGCAAGTGAAGGAGTGGAGCAAAGTGCGGACGAAGGTGTGATGCGCTGATGGGCCTTGGATCTGACCCCACGGATGGTAACGAGGAACAGGAACCCCATGAATGGGTGGTGGTCGGCACGTTCCCGCAAAGCGTCGATCTCGTGTACATCGAGGCAGCTTTGGAGGATGCCGGCATCCGGTATTTCAAGAAGGATGAACTGACGATCCAAGTGGTGCCCTACCTGAGCCAAGCGCTTGGGGGGTGCGCGTACTCGTGCATCCATCGGATCGCGATGCGGCGCTGGCCATCTTCCAGGAGAGTGGATGTCGTTGCCACGAAGGGTGACGAAGTAGCTGCTGATATGAGCGGTCCTTCCCATATCCCGTCCATAGGCGCGGCTGGACCGTTCACGTTCATGCGAGATACGGTCCGGTCGAAGCGCCCTGAATCGACCCAGTGCCCGAGGAAAAAGAGAAGCTGGTAGACCTTGAGCAGCCCGTAGCGGGCGAATGGAACACGATCAGTAGAGGAGCCAGTTGTGAAGGGTATCGGGGGATTTTGGAGGCGTCAGAGACCAACGGGGCGAATCCCTATTCCTCCGGCTCCTTGTCCTTTTCCTTGGTGACGAATCGCCAGGCGAAGGTGAGCTGGTACACGATATTCTGGGTTTGCAGCGTACTGCTGAAGGGCGTCAAACTTGTCTGGGCCCGCACTTCGAAACTGGTCTTCTCCATGTCCGTGCCCATGCCCACCGCACCACTGATCTGGAAGCGATTGTCCGTGGAGGCCAGTTCGTATTTGTAGTCCTGGACCAGGTCTCCATCATACCAGCTCTTGTAGCGCCCGGCGACATAATAGCCGATCGAAGGGCCGACCGTAAGGAATAACCCGCCGGGCTTGGCATCTGTGCCAACCTTCACCAATACGGGCAGCTCGATGTAGCGGTAGGCACTTCGCGATCGGGTGAGTTGCGCTTGGTTGCGGACAACAGCGCCCTTGGTCATGTACAACAGCTCGGGCATCACGATGAACTGCGGGTGCAATGCGAATTCCATTCCATAGCCCAACACCACTCCGGGAAGCAGGTTGCTGGTGCTCTGGAAGAGCCCTCCGACCGACTGGGTGGCCAGGCTCATACCCAAGCGAGGGCCATGGATATGCTGGGCCGAGGCGTAAAAGGGAAGGAATGCGAAGGCGGTGAGAAGGCGCAGGTGCATGGGACGAAGATCGTGCAAGCGATCCATACATAGCTGAATTACCACGAAGGGAAATACCGGAAGCAACCTACTACTTCCCGCGCTTCATAGCGGCCATCTTCAGCACGGCTACGGCGCAATCCACACCCTTGTTCCCGTGTTTTCCTCCACTACGGTCCAAGGCTTGTTGCATGGTATCATCGGTCAGCACACCGAAGATCACCGGTACATTGTACTTCAATCCGACGGACATGATGCCCTGGGTGGTGCCGTGGCACACGAAATCGAAGTGGGGGGTCTCACCTCGGATGACGCTCCCGAGGCAGATAACGCCATCGAAACCACCGCGCTCCAACATCAGTTGTGCCCCCATGGCAAGCTCAAAGCTACCGGGGACCCATTGCACGAGCAGGTCGGCATCGGCTACACCGTGCTTGAGCAAGGTTTCCTGAGCCCCTGCAAGCAAGGAGCCGGTTATGGCGTGGTTCCATTCGCTCACCACAAGGGCGAAACGAAGACCAGCGCCACTAGGGACGCTGGTCGGGTCATAATGGGAAAGGTGATGCTCGGCCGTGGCCATGGTGATCCGGACTAACCACCCAATGCTTCGGCGTGTCCGGCGTATTTACGCGCTTGGTTCGCCTCGTTGCTGGACGGGAACTCATTGGCAATGCGCTCGAAGGCCTTCGCGGCCGCGGCCCAATTGCTTGACTGGTGGTGGATGATCCCAGCCTTCATCAGGTACATCGGTGTGGTGAGGTCGTTGGTCTCCATGGCGGCCGCCTTTTCGAAAAGCTTCACGGCTTCGTCGGTACGGCCCAATTCAACAAGCGCATCGCCTTGGTTGCCCACGGCCATCACGCTCAGGATCTCATCGCCCATGTCCGCCTTCCTGTAATGCTCCAAGGCCATCTCGAATTCCCCCTTCTGCATGTATATGGTCCCGAGGTAGTAGTTCGCCAGATTGCCGCTCGGAGTGCTTCCGAAGTCATCAGCTATGGTGAGGAAACCGGGCCATTGGTCGTCACCGTTCAAGGCTTTTTCCAAAGAGTCGATCTCAAAGTAGTACTCGGCCTTCCATATCAGCTCGGCAGCTTCCTTCGCTTTCGGCTCGGCCACGAACTTCTTGTAGCCCAGCAAACCACCTACTATCACCAAGATGCCAACCACGCCCATTGTCAGGGCCTGCTTGTTGTTCTCGATGAAACGTTCTGTGCGGGTGTACACTTGACCGAGGTCCACGTCGTGAGTGGCCTCTTTCGTCTCGTGCGGGTTGATCTTGTTGCTCATGGTCGCGCTAAAGAGCGGCAAAAGTAGACCTTTTAAGGACTTGTGATGTGTTGGTCGGGTCGGTTTCCAGGGTGAGGCTGTCAATGGATCGGATCTTTCGGGTTCCGAAGGCTTTGGATGGGACGTCCTGGCCGGATCACGGTCAACGGTCGGCCTCTCCGGCGGTCTTACCTTTGGTCCTTCGATGAGCTTCCACCTCGCCCGATTGAGCCTATTGCATTTTCGCAATCACCACGAGGCATTGGCTGACCTTGGGCCCGAGGTGAATTGCTTCGTAGGGCCGAACGGGGTGGGCAAGACCAACCTGCTGGATGCTGTGCACTACCTCTCCATGGGGAAGAGCTATTTCGATCCGATCGATTCGCACAACATCCTGCACGGGCAGGAACTGTTCATGGTGCAGGGGGAGATGCATACCGAGGCCGGCGAGGATACCATCCTTTGCAGCGTGCGGCAAGGGCAGCGTAAGGTCTTGAGCCGCAACCGCAAGGACTATGACCGACTGGCCGACCATGTTGGGCGTTATCCGGTGGTCATGGTCACCCCGTACGATGGACAACTGATACTTGATGGGTCTGAGGTGCGCCGCCGCTTTTTGGACGGCCTGATCGCCCAGTTCGACAGGACCTACTTGGATGCCTTGATCCGCTACAACCGGTCCTTGACCCAGCGCAATGCCATGCTGAAGCGTTTTGCGGAGCGAGGAGGCGGCACCGTGGAGGCGTTGGAGCCTTGGGATGAACAGTTGATCACGCATGGCACCGTGGTCCACGAGGTGCGCCGCGCCTTCATGCTGGAGATGGTGCCGCTCCTGGAACGGCATTACCACGGGATCAGCGCCGGACCGGAACGGGTGGAGTTGCACTACCGCTCAGCATTGGAGGATATGTCGATGAGTGACCTCCTGAGCACGGCTTGGGAACGTGACCGTGTCGCACAATACACCACCCAAGGGATCCATAAGGATGACCTGCTCTTCAGCCTGGACGAGCGCCCGTTGAAGCGTTTTGGTTCTCAAGGCCAGCAGAAGACCTATCTCATCGCCCTTAAACTTGCTCAGTTCGATCTTACCCAGCAACGGAGTGGGATCCGTCCGATCCTCTTATTGGATGATATCTTCGACAAGATCGACCCACAACGGATGCGGCACCTGTTGAAGCTCCTCAGCGATCAGCGCTTCGGCCAGGTGTTCATTACGGATACCGATGCTGCGCGC
>JAGQVV010000108.1 GCA_020437805.1 Flavobacteriales bacterium | reverse complement strand
GGCAAGACCACGCTCACGGAAAAATTCCTGCTGTACGGAGGAGCGATCCAGACCGCCGGCGCGGTGAAGAACAACAAGATCCGACGTGGCGCCACGAGCGATTTCATGGATATCGAACGCCAACGTGGGATCTCCGTGAGCACCTCGGTGATGACCTTCGAGTACGGCAACAAGCTCATCAACCTTCTTGATACGCCGGGCCACCGCGATTTCGCAGAGGACACCTATCGGACCTTGACCGCCGTGGATAGCGTGGTACTGGTGATCGATTGTGTGAAGGGCGTGGAGATGCAGACCGAGCGACTGATGGAGGTGTGCAGGATGCGCAATACCCCGGTCATCGTCTTCATCAACAAGATGGACCTCGAAGGACGTGATCCCTTCGACCTGCTTGACGAGTTGGAAGAGAAGCTCTCCATCAAGGTTCGCCCGATGAGCTGGCCGATCGGGATCGGTGCCACGTTCAAAGGGGTGTACGACCTGTACAGCAAAGGACTGCGCCTGTTCGACCCTGGGAAGACGAAGGTCGAAGGAACAAGCATCCGGATCGAGGACCTTGTGGACCCACGACTGGAGCAGAACATAGGAGGAGCATCTGCGGATCGACTTCGCGAGGATATCGACCTGATCGAAGGGGTGTACGACCCGCTCAGCATTGAAAGTTACCGGAACGGGGATATCGCGCCGGTCTTCTTCGGAAGCGCCTTCAACAACTTCGGGGTGAAGGAGGTCCTGGATGCCTTCGTGGGCATCGCCCCTCCCCCGGGTCCGCGGGAAACGGACCAAGGGACCGTTGCTCCGTCGGACCCCGATTTCAGCGGTTTCATCTTCAAGATCCACGCGAACCTGGACCCGAACCACCGCGACCGTATCGCATTCCTGCGCATCTGTTCCGGAAAGTTCAAGCGTAACACATACTATCATCACGTGCGCTCCAACAAGCAACTGCGCTTTTCGACGCCCACCTCCTTCCTCGCCGCCTCCAAGAACATCGTTGAAGAGGCTTGGCCCGGCGATGTGATCGGACTCTTCGATACCGGGAACTTCAAGATCGGAGACACCCTGACGGAAGGCGCCAAGTTCCAGTTCCGTGGCATCCCGGCCTTCTCACCGGAGATGTTCCGTGAATTGGTGAACATGGACCCCATGAAGACCAAGCAGTTGGACAAGGGGATCCGACAATTGACGGATGAGGGCGTTGCCCAACTCTTCACCCAACAACCCGGCAACAAGAAGATCGTGGGGTGCGTCGGAGAGCTCCAATTCGAGGTGATCAGCTATCGCTTGGAACACGAGTATGGCGCGAAATGCGCGTTCCAGCAGATCCCTGCACATATGGCGTGCTGGATGACCACGACCGATGCAGCCGTGTTGGACAACTTTATTCGCGTGAAGGCACAACAGATCGTGCAGGACAAGGATGACAACCCTGTGTTCATGGCGCCCAGCGCGTACATGCTGGAGCTGGAGAAACGGAACAACCCGGAGATCACCTTCCATACGACCAGTGAATTCAAGACCGCCGTCACCTGATGGAGCATATGCATGGCTGGAATCCTGTCGCAACAAGGCCTCCAGCGCATTAACGAGACTTTAACGATCACTGGACCAACCCATTGGATGTGGGTCAACGTCAAGCCTTGGAACGGAATTTGCCCAGTGCAGCTCGTTACTTTTGACCCCATGTCGATGTTGAGATCCTGCTTCCTTCTTTCCATGTTGTTCCTGTCCGCTTCGCACCAAGCACAGGATGCTCCGAAACGTGATATCGAGGTAACGATATCGGGTCTGGCCAAGGACACCGTGTACCTGGCCAACTACTACGGGAACAAGTTGTACTACGCCGATACGGCCGTGGCCGACGCCAAAGGCAAGGTCCATTTCAACAGCCCGGAGGGCTACAAGGCCGGGATGTACGCCGTGGTGACCCCGGGTCCCAAGTTCTTCGAGATGGTGGTGAATGAGCCGGTGATCAAGATGGCCTCGGATACCATGGACCTCGTGGGTAACCTGAGCGTTAAGGCCTCCAAGGAGAACCAGCTTTTTCACGATTACATACGCTTTCTGAACGAGCGAAAGAAGGAAAGCGACGTGCTGCGCGCTCAGATCGAACAGAACAAGGACCCGATCGCCAAGAGCGGACTGAAAGCCCAAATGGAAGGGTTGGATGAAGCCGTGAAGACCTACCAGAAGGACTTGATCGCGAACAACCCGGGCACGTTGACGGCCGCCCTGGTGAAGATGAGCATGGCCGTGGAACTTCCAGAGATCAGACGGGACGATGGAAGCTTGGACAGTGCCGCGCAATACTATCAGTACCGGGCGCATTTCTGGGACAACTTCGACCTGAAGGACGAACGCATCGTGCGTGTTCCGGTCTTCGCCAACAAATTCGACGAATACATCGGAAAGTTGATCCCGCAGTCGCCGGATACGATCAATACCCTTGTGGACGAGTTGATCGAACGGACGGATGGGAAGAACGATGTGTTCAAGTACATGGTGAACGGCGTTACGCACAAGTACGAGACCAGTGACATCATGGGCATGGACGCCGTGTTCGTGCACATGGCCCTGACCTACTACTGCCCGAGGCCCGA
>JAGQVV010000107.1 GCA_020437805.1 Flavobacteriales bacterium | reverse complement strand
CGCGCACCTTCTCCACGATGCGCGCCGCGATCTCCGCTGCGTTCGGCGTGAAGTGGATGTCGGCGACCAAAGGCGTGTTGTATCCGGCGGCCACCAACTGCTTCTTGATCAGGGCGAGGTTCTCCGCTTCCTTCTTGCTCGGCGCGGTGATGCGCACCAGCTCACATCCGGCTTCGATCATGCGGATGCTTTGGGCAACGGTCGCTGCCGTTTCCATCGTATCCGTGGTGGTCATGCTCTGCACCCGGATCGGGTTGTCGCCACCGATGCCGATATCTCCGATGCGCACGGCACGGGTCTTCCAACGCTCGTAGCGCGTCAGGCTGGGGCAGTACATGGTCGGAGCAAGGGTGTCGCTGGCCTGCATGGTGCGAAGATACCGGGGAACAAAAGCCCACTCGTAATGGTTCAGCCTTTCAGGCGGGTACGACCGTCGCGTGGTGATACGCGATCGTCGAAGTTCCAACCGGCGTTCTCCACCACGGCCTTCAGGACCTGTAGCATCTCATTGCGTTGTGCTTCCGCCGCTTTGTACAGGCCGCTGGTGGCCACTTTGCCACGGATCAGCTCCTTCGCTTGGGCGTTGATGCGCGTGTGATCCGCCGCCGTGAAGGAGGTGAAGGTGCCTTCCTCCAGGTCGTAGTAGTCCACGTCGTGCTCCAAGGAGAGCAGCTTCGGCTTGTCCATGCCCAGCAGTCTGACGGTCCGGGACGCCTCGTCGAACTCCAGCTCCATGCCTTCGAGGTCGTAGCCCACGCTCGCTCTGCCCTTCACGCGCAGGATGGCCTTCTTCTGGAAGGGCGTGAATTGGCGCATCCAATCGAAGGCGGCATCGGTGCTGCGGTACGTGTACAGCTCCGCGAAGTCGCCTTCCACTGTTACCAGTTTCAGCACGGGGCGCACGCGTTCCAGCAGCACGGTAGTGCTCACCTCCTCGGTGCTTGCTTCCGGCTCGTACACCGCTCGTGTGATGAAGAACACCAACAAGCCCACGGCCACCAACACCACCAGTCCCTTGATCCGGTCCATGGTGCAAAGTTCGTATCAGCCGTGCGAAAGGGGATCCGGCTCGATCACCTCATTGCGCTCCAGCCGCTTCTGGTACCAACTGTTCAGCACCAGACAGCCGAGGATCAGCGCGATGCCGATGTACGATCCCGTGCGCAGCTTCTCCTCCGATCCCCAGATCAGCAGTGCGATCAGGATGGTATACACCGGCTCCAGGTTCACGGTGAGCACCACGGTGAACGGCGAGAGTTGGCGCATCACCGCGATACCGGCGACGAAGGCGAAGGAGGTGCAGACCAAGCCGAGGATCATGTGGTAGATGATGTCGCTCGAAGGCAGGTCCCAAAGTGGTGGCGGCAGATCGCCCCGGAAAGCCAGGAACAGCCCGAGCACCACGACCGCACCCACCATTTCGTAGAAGCCGATCCGCAGGGCGCTGTCGCGTTTCACCAATACGCCGTTCACGATGTTGAACCACGCGCTGAGCAATGCGCTCAATGTGGCCACGAGGATGCCCTCGCGGTAGCCCCCTTCCAAGCCGAAGATCAGGACGAGCGCCGCCATGACGATGACGCCGAGCACCACCTCGTACATCCGCAATTTCCGTTTGAACCAAAAGGGTTCCAGAAGCGCGGTGAACACGGTGCTGGTGCTTAGGCAGGCCGCTGCGATGGAGGCCGTGCTGATCTTGATCGCGAGGAAGAAGGTGAGCCAATGGCCTGTGATCAGCAGGCTGGTGAGCAGGTAGTGCTTCAGGTCCGGCGTGAAAGGGGAGAGGCTGCGCCGTCGCCAAAGGGCGATCAACGCCAAGCCGCCTGCTGCGATGGCCGTGCGCGTGTATACCAAGTGCACCGGACCTTGTTCGATCAGCTTGCCCAGGATGCCGGTGAAGCCCCAGATGAACACCGTGAGGTGCAGGAGCAGCAGGGCGTTGCGGCGGGCGTGCATGGTGCCGCAAAGTACGTGGGTGGCGGCCCTACTTGATACCGGACAACTTCTCCTGCAAAGCCTTCACCAGCGTGGCCTGCTCCTCGATGCGCTGCTTCAGCTCCACCTGTTCCTGCTCGTTCTTCTTGATGGCCGAGGCGAGGTCCTCGCTCTTGCGGGTCATGTCGCGTTCCAGGTCCTGTGCACGGCGGTGGTCATCCTCCGCTTTCCTCTGATCACGCATCAAGCGGTCCAGCTCCTTGCGACGATCCGGATCCGGGTCCGTGGCCAACTCGGTCTCCAAGGAGGTGACCTGCACCTTCAGCTGCTCGGCCTCGCTCTTGTGCTTGATCTGGTCCTCGGCGGCCTCGGCGGCGCGTTGGTCGCTCTTCTCGATGCCCGCAGCGGCGCGCTCCTTGTCGCGCTCCAAATTCGCGAGCTCGTTCCGGAGGGAACCCAGTCCCTTCTCCGCATCGGTCAATTCCTGTTGCGCAAGCTGGCGACGCAGGTCGTTGGAGCGTTGTTGCACGAAGGCCCGCGCGGCATCGAAGACCGGCGCTTCGCTGTCGGGTCCCACGAAGCCCGCCGTGGTCAGGATCGCCACGTGGGCGGTGAGCATCGGACTTCCTTTGCGCTGTTCGGCGGTCATGTAGATGCGTACCGTGTCCGGTGATACCTGAGGCACCAAGGCCGATTTGCCGATCACCTCCTTCTTCGTGCTGACCGATGCGCTGATCTTCTTCAGCTCGTCCTTCCAAAAGCTCTCCACGTACTTGACATCCGTGCCTTCGAACAGGAAGCTGATGGTGGGGTACACACCCTCGCTGAAGGCGTAGGAAGAGACCTGCACCTCATTCTGCGCGAAGAGGCCGCTGGTCGCAAAGAGCAAGGCAAGGGAAAAGGTGCGTGCTGTGTTCATGGGGTCGAATTGCTGCAAGGGACGTGCCGAAGCACGCATTACACGTCGTGGTCCACCTTGGAGACCCCGCCGCTCACCACGAACTTCATGGCATCCGCAGCGCGTGCATCCAAGGGGGTGATGTTCTTCGCCGGTACCACGATCAGGTTGCCGCTCCACGCGAAGGCATGGGGCAGGTACACGGCCACCTTCTCCGGGCCCACGCCGAGGTGCGTCAGGTCCTCCTGCGTCAGGAAGCCCACGCGCTCCACGTCCAGCCCGCTGCCCAAGCGTACCAGCACGGGCCGGTCGAATTTCTTCTTGTTGCCCACCAGCGCCTCCATCAGGTCCTTCAAGGCCCCGTACATGGTCTTCAGGAAGGGGATGCGCTGCAGCAGGTCCTCACCGAAGTCGGCCAAGGGCTGGTACAGGAAGGTGCTGCCGAACCAGCCGACCACGGTGATGATGAGCAACAAGGTTAGGATGCCGAGGCCGGGGATGTCCAGCTTGATCAGGCCGTCCAGAAAGGCCAGCGAGGTCCATACCGCCCAAATGATGATGGTGATCGGTACCAGCAGCAGCAGGCCACGGAAGAAGTAGCCCAGTACCAGTTTCCAGATGCGCCCGGCGTTCATGTCGCGAAGGTAGCGCGCCTCAGTGCTGCACCGCCAAGCGAATGGCGCCCAAGCGTTGCCCGCCGTCTTCCACTTCAACAAGGTAGATGCCGTTGGCCAGCGGAGCCACATCCAATTGCGTTGCTGCGTTGCTCACGCTACGCTCAAGCACCTGCCGCCCGCTCGGGTCGTAGACGCGAACACGCGCAGTGCCTGCTGGTGGGTGTGCCATGCGCAATTCCACTGTGCCATGGGTCGGGTTGGGATAGAAGGTGAAGGCATCTTGCGGGCTTTCCTCCTGCACGCTGGTGGTAAAATCCGGGCCATACAACCGTGTTACAAAACGTTGCAAGGTGTCGTTCGTGGTGCCATCGTTATAGCCGTTGTAGACGCCATAGACGTACAGCTTATCTCCCGGTGCCTCCACCACGCCATTCACACTCGCACTTACAATGTTTTGGTAAGTATAAGGCCCAACGCCACATTCATCAAATTGGTCCGTTAGTTGGCCGGTGCTATCTATCACACAAATACCATTCCTTGGCTCACCATCAATGAACTGGAACCTCCCCATGACCAAAATGCTTCCATTGGTCCAAGGCTGGATCTTGCCGACTCCGGGACCCACATTGTAATATGGCAATGCACCATTATCAAAGGATAGATGATTGTCAAAGGAGGGGTCGAGTTCACCGTTTGGCAAGAAACGTACAAGCCGCAAAGTATCCTCTGGAAATACAGCACGACGAAAAATGCCACCAGCGTAAAAGCGACCATCCGGTAATGGCAGAAAGCTGTACGCCGCGCCCCAATTAACACCGGTTTGGAGTGCTGGGTCCAGTGATCCATCCTCATTTATCCGAAAGATCCGGCCAACGGGCTGGTCTTCATAAAGTGAACCAGTTCCACAAACCAAGAATTGTTCATTTGGCAGATGTTTGATCGTGTTTGTAGTTCCGTTACTTCGGCGATGGGTTCTGGAGGTATCCAGGTATCCGGTGTTGCTGAACCAAATCAGATTGTACAGCCCATCGAAGCCACGCACAGGGTCTTGAAGGTCATGAGCACCTGTAAGTAGTACTCGTCCGTCGGGAAATACATGGTAGTCTCCTCCTTGTAAAGAACTGAAGTAGGGCCCGGCGTTCATTTGGATAAATGATGGATCGAAAAACCCTTCTGCATCCAAGCGACGCACGATATGGGCTGTTGCCACATAGATCTTGTCGTTCCAAGTGGTCATTTGTCCTCCACCGGCTGTATTCTGGGAACCAGGGAAACTTGTGATCAAGTTTCCAAACTGATCTACTTTGAGTAAAGTCCGGAAGTCCGGATCGCCTTCTTGTCGTAGCTGCCCAGAGATCAATAGACCACCGTCCGTCATTGGCAAGATATCGGCAACCCCCTTATCATTGAAGGTCAAGCGAAACGAGGTGTCCAACTGAAGAGGAGCCTGTCCCTGTAATGCAATGACCAGTAGCATTGACCAGATACTCCCGAACGCCGGAATGAGCCCTTTCATATCAACGGACAATCAATCGATCCACATGCAAAGTGGCACCCGCATTGGTATAGCTCACAGCGTACATTCCCTTTGTCAATTGACGGGTGTCCAACACCAGTTGCCCCTGCTTGTTGGGCATAGCAATCGTAGACACTTCCCTGCCCATCGCATCTCGCACGATCACGAAGGCCATTTCTGGTTCGGTCTTGAAGTTGTAGTTGAAGGTTACCATCTCCGCAGCCGGGTTAGGGTACACGCTGAATTGCTTTTCCAGCACCTCCGGCTCGCGAACACTTGTGGTAAAGTCTGGCCCGTATAGCCGCGTTACAAAACGTTGCAGGGTGTCATTGGTAGTGCCGTCGTTGTAGCCGTGGTACGCACCCCAGATGTAGGCCATGCCATTGTCGTCTTCCAGGTACCCAGCTACACTTCCATAGGTGAATCCTTGATAGGTGTACGGACCAACTCCACAACCATCGAATAGATCGGTCAACTGTCCGGTGCTGTCGATCACACAAATTCCTCTGCGCGGTTCACCGTTCACGAATTGGTAGGTACCCATGACCAGGATACTTCCATTCTCCCATGGTCGGACCCGAGCTACAGTTGCGCCGAATCCTGGATCAGGTATTTCACCAAGGTCGAAATCGATCGCGTTGTCGAATGTGGGGTCTAAGTCCCCGTTGGGTAGGAATCGGGCCAATCGAATAATGTTCAGTGGGCCGTTGGAGAAGCTGTATATCCCGGCGGCGTAAAAGCGCCCGTCGGGCAGGGGCAGAATGCTGTAGGCCTCGCCCCAACGCAACTGGCAGTACAGGGTGGTATCCAAGCTGCCATCGGCGTTCACGCGGAAGATCCCGCCCACGGGTTGGCCCTCGTAGATATCGCCGGTGCCGTAGCACAGGAACTGGCCGTTGTCCATTGGAGCGATCTCGTAAATGGCCCCCGAGGCCCTTCGGTGGATCCGCGTGGTATCCAAGCGCCCGGTATTGGTGAACCAGATCAGGTCATAAATGCCCACGAAGCCCCGCACACTGTCATGCAGATTATGCGCACCCGACATCAGGATGCGACCATCGGGGAAGACATGGTAGTCGCCTCCTTGCTGTGCTCCGAAATAAGGGGTGCCGATCATGTTGAAGCTTGCGTCCAAGGTGCCATCCGTGTGGATCCGCCTCACTGACGCACCGCTTTTCGTGTAGATCCGATCCTGCCAAGGGGTCAATTTCCCACCCATAAAAGCAACTATTGGGTAGGTTGGGTCGATGGTTCCATCCTGATCCAAACGCACACCGGTGCGATGTACCAACTCACCTGGCACCTTGATCTGGCCCGAGGCAAGGACCTGCCCATTATCGAAGGTCAGGATCGAATTCACGTACCAATCGTTGAAGCCACAGCGGAAGGTGGTGTCCACGTCAAAGGGTTGTTGTGCCTCAACCCCAACCCCAAGGATCAGGTAAAGCGTCAACACGAGCGTCTTCGGAATGCCCTTCAACCTGAACATGGACAACTAAGTTAGCGAAGGAGGTGTTGTCACGCCTGTTGCTCACACCAAACCCTCCCGCAGCTTCTTCGGCAAGGAATCCCTTACCAGTTCGTAGCTGTGATCGGCGAGTTCCAGCAGGAGCTTGGGCGGCACCGTGTCGTCGGTCAAGATCGTGTTCCAGTGCTGCTTGTTCATGTGGTAGCCGGGCGTGATGCCGGGATACTGCTCGCGCAGCTCAATGGCCCGTTCCGGGTCGCACTTCAGGTTCACGCTCACGAAGGTGTTCACGTCCATCAATGCGAACATCTTGCCCGCTACGCGGAACACCAGCACGTCGGGACCGAAGGGCAGGTCCTCGCTGAAGCCCGGCTTCTTCATGCAGTGCTTCCGAAAGAACTCCAAGGTCATGGCAGCAAGGCGTAGAGCAACGGACGGCTCGGTGCGGCATCGTTCATGAAATGCACCACTTGCAGTTCCAGCAGGTAGTCGCCATCGCGCACATCGCCGGGTATGTGCAACAATTCGGTGATCGTGCGCTCCACGTCCACCGTGTTCGGGAAGTCCCAGAAGGCGTGGTGCGCGGCCAATACACCGCCGTCCTCTTCGCGGTCCACGCTGGGGAGGTCGAGCAACAAGTGCTTCACGCCGATGCTGCGTAACCAGGCGCAGGCCGTGCTTTGCAGATAGGGCGGGTTGGTGTCGGTCCAGTCGCGTGGCCCGGTGTCGCGCTGTGGCAGGGTGCGCAACACCAGGGCCTCGGGCGGACGTTCGTTGACCACGTTGCGCAGTTGCTCCAGGGTGATCACCAGGTCGGTGCGGTTGTCGGGTGCGCGGCGCTCCTCCGGCAGCAGGCTTACGAGCTGGGCGGTGAAGAAGTAGCGCTTCAGTTGCTCGCCCACGGGATGCCCCTCGGGGCTGATGTGGCCCACGCTCTCGGTGTGCGTGCCGTGCCCGTGCGGGTTGAAGGTGATCGTGCGGAAGTTGACCGGGGCACCTTCGGACACCGCGTAGATGGTATCGCCGTTGCGCACGGGTTCCATCCGCACCGGCTCCACGGACCATGCCCGTACCTGACCCTCGCCCGCCACCAAGGGCATCGATAGGTCGATCGGCTTGGAAAGGTCCACACGAAAGGCGCGGCCGTGATGGGAGATCTCAGCGATCATGGGCAACTACGAACAGGTCGGACGCGATGCGATCGGCGAAGTGCCGACCCGCCTTGCTCAAAACTAAGCGGCCATCGCGCACCTGCAAATGCCCCTTCGACACATGGCCTTGAACGGCCGACGAGTGGATATTGAGGATGTCGTGTTCGATCGCGCTCAGGTCCACGCCCCATTGGGTGCGCAGGCCGGTCATCAAGCGTTCGTTGGTGCGGTCCGCGGCGCTCAGGGTCTCGCTCTCCCAGTAGGTGCCACCGGTATCGACACCTTTGGTGTATGCGGCATTGCTGCGCACGTTCCAGCGCCGGGTGCGGCCATCGAAGGAATGCGCGGAAGGCCCGATGCCGAGGTAGTGCGCGCCGTTCCAATAGCTGGTGTTGTGCCGGGAATAATGGCCTGACCGGCCGAAGTTGCTGATCTCGTAGTGATCGAGCCCGGCGGTATCCATGCGCTCCATCAGGCGGTCGAACTGCGCGCTCTGGTCGGCGTCGTCAGCCTCCTTCACCAAGCCTTTCTTCACCTGGTGGGCCAGTGCGGTGCGTGGTTCCACGGTGAGGCAGTAGGCCGAGAGGTGCGGCATGCCGTGGTCCAAGGCGATGGTGAGTTGCTCGTCCCACTCGGGCAAGCCCATGTCCGGCAGTCCGTAGATCAGGTCGATCGTCCAGCTCGCGAAGCTGGCCTTGGCGATGAGGTCGATGCTGCGGATCGCTTCATTTGCGGTGTGCGCGCGGCCCATGAAGCGCAAGCGCTCCTCCCGAAAGCTCTGCGTGCCGAGGCTGATGCGCGTGATACCCGCGGCTTTCCATGCTGCGAGTCGCTCTTCGGTGATGTCGTCCGGGTTCGCTTCGAGGGTGATCTCCGGATCCGTAGCGATCGTGAAGCGTTCGCGCATCGTCCGCAGCATGGACGCGAGCTCCTCTATCGCGATCAAGCTCGGTGTTCCGCCGCCGAAATAGATCGTGTCGATGGTTGCGCCCTTGAGTTCTTCAGCGCGAAGTTCCAGTTCGCGTTGCATCGCGCTGAGCACTTCCTCTTTTCTCTTCGTGTTGGTACTGAAGTGGAAATCGCAATAGGTGCAGGCTTGCCGGCAAAAGGGGATGTGGATATACAAGCCAGCCATCACGTGGCCGGTCCTTCGGTGACGAGCGAGTCGCTCAAGGCCCCGGCCTTCAATGTGATCCGGAAGGTGGTACCCTTGCCGGGTGCGCTCTTCTTCACCTCGATGTGCCCGCCGTGGTACTGTTCGATGATGCGCTTGCTCAGGGAAAGTCCCAGGCCCCAACCGCGCTTCTTGGTGGTGAAGCCGGGTTGGAACACGGTGCGCTGTTGTGCGGCGGGGATGCCCTTGCCGGTGTCGGTGACGTCGATGTGCACGTGCGAGCCGTCGCGCTGCAGTTCGATGGTGATGGATCCCTGACCTTCCATGGCGTCGATGGCGTTGCGGATCAGGTTCTCGATCACCCAGCTGAAGAGGGCGCGGTTCAGCGGCACGAGCATCTCGGGGTCCGCTGGCAGCAACACTTCGATCTGCGCTTTGGAGGGCAGGCGCGGACGCAGGTACAGCACCGTGGCGCGCAAGGTGTGGTACAGCTTCTCCGGTTCGAGGTCGGGCGCTGATCCGATCTTGGAGAAGCGTTCGGTGATCACCTCCAAGCGGTCCACGTCCTTGCGCATTTCGTTCAAGGCCTCGGGGTCCACGTTCTTGGCCTTCAGCAGTTCCATCCAGGCCATGAGCGAACTGAGCGGTGTGCCCAGTTGGTGCGCCGTCTCCTTCGCCATGCCCACCCACACCTGGTTCTGTTCCGCGTTACGGAAGATGCTGAAGAGCGCGTAGGCGACAATGAGGAAGAGGGCGAGGATCCCGAACTGCACGTACGGGAAGTAGCGCAGTTGGGTGATCACCAACGACTCCTCGTAGAAGATGTAGTGGCGCCCTTGGCCCGGTAGTTCGATCGCGATGGGGGTGTTGGCCTGGCCCATGGCCGCGATGCGCGCTTGCAGCAGGGTCTCGCTCGCCAGCACCTCCGCTTCGATGTGGCCGCTCTCGATCACCTTGGTGCGCGTGCTGTCGGTATAGATCACCGGGACGGCCGCGGTGCTCATCACCGTTTCCGAGATGAAGGAGCGGATGATCCCGTCCATCACCTCCTGCAGCTCGCTCACCACCTTGCTGTCCTTGTAGTAGAGCCGTTGCTGTTCCACGCCCGGTATGGCGATCTCTATCGGGGTGTGCAGGGCGGCCATGTCGGCCACTTCCTGTGCCATGCGCGTGCTGTCCTTCGCCAGCTCCTCGTCCACGTTGCGATGGAAGCGCACGGCCCCGGTGGTGTCGGTGATGATCACCGGCACGGTGGTGTTGTCACTCACCACGCGCAGGTAGAAGCTGAAGTCCGTCTCATCGCTACGGCCCAATCGCTGCATGGCCTCGGCCAGAAGCTGCACCTTCTTGCGTTCCTCGTCGCGCAAGCGGTCGAAGAGCTTCTCGGTGTAGTTCACCAGCTCGGCGCGGTTCTGCACGGCCTG
>JAGQVV010000106.1 GCA_020437805.1 Flavobacteriales bacterium | reverse complement strand
AATATTGCGTGGATCGCCGGATCCCCATCCTGGAGATCATTCCCGGCAAAGGCAGCGGGCAATTGAAAAAGAAGGTGATCCGCTATTTGCAGCAGTCCCACATAAAGAAGATGTACCACCGGATCGACAAGGACAGCGACAACTTCGGGAGGCTCTTCGTACGGTTCAAGCACTAATGGGCTGGCCGGAGCATCTGCTGCCATCGGACCCGCACGGTCCATCCGGCAATACCTACCTTCATCCGATATACCGATCTTTCTTCCCACATGAGATACCGCCCGGTCCCCATCCTTTCCGTCACACTGATGCTTTCGATGCTGGTGGCCGGCTGCTCCACGGCGGAAAAAGATGCCAATGCGATCAGCTTACCTGAACCGGCTGTTCCGGTGAACCCTGGAGCGATCGTGCCGGATCAAATCGTTGACCCTTCCGCAGTTGTGTCCGACCCGAACCCTGCGCATGGCGAGCCAGGACATCGTTGCGAGATCCCTGTTGGCGCCTCGCTATCCTCCGCACCCGCACCTGGAGGTGCCGGGCCAATGCTCACCGGAGACCCTGGGATCACGACCTCTCCGGTAATACAAAGCACATCAGCACCGGGAACCGTGACGGCACCCGGAATGAACCCGCCGCATGGTGAGCCAGGGCACGACTGTGCTGTACCGGTAGGGAGCCCCTTGCCCGGGTAGTTGCTGGTCCATCTGCCGATCCGTCCGCTAGCCCCTATTGGCCCGAGGCTTGCTGGCACCCGAGCCTCATGAGCGCATCCGCATCGACCGCAACCACGTCATCCGCACATTCCGCTACCTCCGAGAACTTGAAGGCAACGCGTGACACTGCCGAGAAAAAGAAAGGCATGTCATGGCGCAAGGCGTTCTGGCAGTTCATCTGGCCCAGAAGAAAGCACGTTGCGATAGGCCTGGTGCTGATCCTCATCAGTCGTTTGGCAAGTCTGGTCCTTCCAGGCGCCTCGAAGTTCCTGATCGACGATGTGATCGTGAACAAGGATATGCAAATGCTTGGGTGGCTTCTGGGCGCGGTGGTATTGGCAATAGCCGTTCAAAGCGTCACTTCCTTCCTGCTGACCAAACTCCTTAGTGTGGAGGCCCAGCACATGATCAGCCAGTTGCGCACGCAGGTCCAGCGTAAGATCCTATCCCTGCCGATAAGCTTCTTTGACAGCACCAAGAGCGGTGCGTTGGTCAGCCGGATCATGACCGACGTGGAGGGCGTACGCAATCTGGTCGGCACCGGGCTGGTGCAATTGGTGGGTGGTACGATCACGGCAGTGATCTCGATGGCGCTGCTGATCCGGATCAGTCCATTGATGACGGTCTATACCTTGGTCCCGGTAGGGATCTTCGCGTTCATCGCGATGAAGGCGTTCGGGCGTATCCGACCCATCTTCCGGGAGCGGGGCGTGATCAACGCTGAGGTGACCGGACGTCTGACCGAGACCCTGAACGGGGTTCGCGTTATCAAAGGCTTCAACGCAGAGGAGCAGGAGAACAGCAGCTTCGAGATCGGTGTCGAGCGGCTCTTCCTGAATGTGAAGAAGAGCCTCACCGCAACAGCGTTGATCACCAGCAGCAGTGCATTCCTTCTGGGCCTGGCCAGTGCTGGGATAATGGGTATCGGGGGCTGGCAGATCATCGTAGGCGAATTGACCATCGGTGAGTTCCTCGCTTTCACGTTGTACCTCGGCTTCATGATCGCCCCGATCGTGCAGATGAGCAACATCGGGAGCCAATTGACCGAGGCATTCGCTGGATTGGACCGCACGCAGGAGATCATGGACATGGCGCCCGAGGATATCACCGAAGAGCGACCGATCCGGTTGACCTCTATGAACGGGGACATTGCATTCCACGATGTGCATTTCGCCTATGACGAAGGGAAGGATGTGCTGCACGGCATCAGTTTCGAGGCCAAGGCCGGCAGTGTGATCGCATTGGTCGGCAGCTCGGGCAGCGGAAAGACCACCATCGCCAGCTTGGCCGCCAGCTTCCTCAAACCCGTGGAGGGCAAGGTCACGATCGATGGGCAGGACCTGAGCAAGGTGAGCCTTGCCAGTTACAGGCAACATCTGGGTGTCGTGCTTCAGGATGATTTCCTCTTCGAAGGAACGATCCGAGAGAACATTCTCTTCCCACGTCCGAACGCCACGGAGGAGCAATTGGGCAAGGCCGTGGAGGCCGCGTATGTCAGCGAGTTCACCGATCGCATGGAACTTGGGCTGGACACGGTGATCGGGGAGCGCGGGGTGAAATTGAGCGGTGGACAAAGGCAGCGGGTCGCGATCGCGCGGGCCATGCTCGCCGATCCGAAGATCCTGATCCTGGACGAAGCCACGAGCAATCTCGATACCGAGAGTGAAACGTTGATCCAGAAAAGTCTCAACGAATTGGTGAAGGACCGCACCACTTTCGTGATCGCCCACCGCCTTAGCACCATTCGACAGGCCACCGAGATCCTCGTGATCGAACAGGGGAAGATCGCGGAGCGCGGCACCCATGCCGAACTCATCGCCAAGGAAGGCCGCTACTTCGACCTCTACACCTATCAAGCGCGGATCTGAAAAGGATACATCAATGCCCAGCAGGGCCTCGCTTCGCGAACCAGAGATGGTGCTTGGTACCCTTGCTGCCCCGAGCGTGCACTTTCACCTCCTCCACTTTGAAGCCGGCCATCCCCAAGCGTTTCGTGAAAGGCGCATCAGGGTCTGTTGACCATACGGCGAGTATGCCGTCCGGCCGCAACGCATCATATGCCGAGCGTAATCCGCGATGCGAGTACAAGCGGTTGTTCGAGGCCTGCGTCAATCCCACAGGGCCGTTGTCGGTGTCCAGCAGGATCGCATCAAAGCCGCCCTTCTCGGCCCGGATCGATTCCAGCACATCCGTCACCTTCACCACCGCACGTGCATCCAGCATGGGGCGACCTGCGCGCTCACCGAGCGGCCCTTCGTTCCAATTTACCACTTCAGGTACGAGTTCAGCAACAACGACCCGTGCTTCGGGGCCGGTATGCCGAAGCGCTGCTGCCAGGGTGAACCCCATTCCCAAGCCGCCGATCAGGATGCGGGCATCAAGCGGTGACTTCAAACGCTTCAACGCCATCTCAGCCAGCGCATCTTCACTATCGTGCGAAGCGGAACTCATCAGATCACCATCGACCCCGACGACTTCGATCGCATACTCCTCTCCCCGTTGGTGAAAGCGTAGTTCGCCTCCATTGTTGGGCACCTGTGCCGTGTCCAACAATTTATTGATCCGCATCCGCATGGGTGCAAGGTCAACAGAATTCCGGAGTCCGCCTCTCACTTGCCATTGCGTTCCACCGTGGTGGGCGACTGAGACCAAGCCTTTGCACGCGTTTCGATCGTAAATGCCTTGTTCTCAACACATCATGGTTGCTATTCGAAACCCGACCCCAGACAGCGTACCGGTACTTTTGTACGTCAACAAAGCGTTCCCTGCACCTCGATGGGGATCATGACCACATACGCACCATACCTTTCCCTATTGCGAAAGGCGACCGTCCTATGGGGTCTGCTCTATGCCAGCGATATGCATGCCCAGTTGGTGATCAGTGAGGTTTGCACGAAGAACAACCAGGTTCTGCAAGCTCCCGATGGTGGCTATCCCGATTGGGTGGAGTTGTTCAACGCGAGCGATTCGCCTATCGCCTTGGGTCATTACTTTCTCAGCGACCGTTCCGATGAACTGGACAAGTGGCGCCTTCCGGATGAGGATTTACCCCCAGGAGCGTATAAGCTTCTCTATTCCGGTGGGACCGTTCCCGGCACCGACAGCTTCACTTTCGGGCTTTCCCAGAACGGTGAAGGACTCCTGCTTTCCGAACATGGCGTTCTGATGCAAAGCATGGTCATTCCCTGGATCCGGGCGGACCACTCGTACGGGATCGGAGCCATGCTGGGCAGTGGTCCATACTTCTACGACATACCCACTCCGGGCCAACCGAATACTTCCCCCGGTTTTCCGGGATATGCCGCCACCCCTGTTGGAAGCAGGATCCCGGGGCTCTATCCTTCCAGCATCGAGGTGGTGCTTAGCGCGGCCGATCACGCCGAGGTCCACTTCACTACGGATGGTCGCGATCCGGACGGGTCATCGCCGATCGCATCAGGAAGTATGACGCTCGATACAAGCACGGTGATCAAGGCCGTGGCGCTGAAGGACGGATTCCTTCGATCCGAATTCTTCATCGGCACATACCTGATCAACGAACACACCGATCTGCCCGTGGTATCGCTTTCAGCACATCCTGACAGCCTGTTCAGTTGGGAGGATGGGATCTACATGTTGGGGCCCGACGCGGATCCGGAATACCCGCACTATGGAGCCAATTTCTGGGAGGAACGCTATGTACCGGCCGATCTCCAATTCTTTGATGATCAGCACCGGCTTGGCCTGTCGCAACGCGTGGACCTCAGCATTCACGGCGGACGGGCGTCACGGAACATGCCCCAACGCCCGCTTCGGTTGACAGCACGCAAAGAGTATGGCCCCGAAGTAATGGTGTATCCGTTCTTCGAGGAGCGTCCAGCCATGGACCGGTTCAAGCGTTTGATATTGCGCAATTCCGGGGCGGATTTCTGCCTGTCCGAAATGCGGGACGGCCTGTTCCATCAAGTCTCCCTGCACAATGACCTGGATATTGACGAACTCGCCTTCCGCCCAGCATTGGTGTTCATCAACGGACGTTATTGGGGCTTGATGAACATCCGGGAGCGGATCGACGAAGACCATTTGCACTATAACTATGGCGCGGATCGGGACAGCCTCCTGTTCATGGAGGAGGAAAACGTACCTGTTCAAGGGGATCCGCTCCACTTCCAAGAGCTGTACACCTACATCCGGGAGCACGACATGAACGACCCGGTGCATTTCGCTCATGTCAAGGAGTTGCTGGACCTGGATAACTTCAAGGACTACTTCGCCTTGGAGATCTACGCTGGGAACGCGGATTGGCCGTCGAACAACCTGAAGTACTGGAAGCCGTCCATTACGGAAGGCAAGTGGCGCTATGTGATGTACGATATGGATGCCACCATGAACCCGGCCGGCTGGATCCCGATGGATTTCGACATGTTCCACTGGATCCTGGAGCATCGGGCCGGATACATCCATGCGGAGATCTACCGGAGCCTCATGACCAACACGGAATTCCGTCGAACATTCCTGAATCGGCTCGCCGACATGATGAACACGGCATTGAGGCCGGAAGCCTTCGGCGGCGAAGCACAGCGGATCCGCGAGCACATCGCTCCGGAGATACCACGCCATTTCGACCGTTGGGAATGCAACCTTTGGTACTGGCACGAGCAGGCCGAGGTGATCATCCCGGAATTCGCCGCTGTGCGCCCGGATCATGTGAGGAACGATGTGTTGACCTGGTATGACCTGCCGAATACGGTTGAATTGGGTTTCGCCACCTTCCCACAAGGAGCCGGAAAGCTTCGGTTGAACAGCCTCCGGCCGGAAACTCCCTTCACAGGGACCTACTTCAATGGGAACGCGATCGATCTATCGGTCATAGCGGAACCAGGGTTCGTATTCGATCATTGGGAGTATTCAGGGGAGATAGCCTTCTCCTCCGATTCGCCGGAGTTGCAAAGATCCTTCGCTTCGGACGGTACGATCACCGCCTATTTCAAGGATGACGACGCCAGCTTGCATGCCTACCCGAATCCTTTCATGGAGGCCACAACGATCAGTGTTGAAGGTGTGCCAGGCGCGTGGGCGACCGTTACCGTTCACGACGCGCAAGGGCGATCGGTGCATACACAAGGCCAGCGCGTGGAGCGTGGGGTCAATGCCGTGGAACTCCAGCTCTTCGACCTGGCCACCGGGATCTACCAGGTCCGTGTTGAGATGGCGGGAAGCACGGCATATACCGCGATCCTTAAGCTGGACCAATAGAGGTTCCTCTCGCTGGGAAAACCCGGAACACGCTGTTCTTGGTGAGGCTTGAGCCCAGGGACGGAACGTTTGACGAATGGAGAACCTGATCCGTCGGGCCGAAATCCGAGCCGGCCGGTCCGAACCATCAATAGCGCAAGGTTGAAGAGGGTATTGTGGAACTCAACAACTTGATCAGGATTGCAGTCATCGCCTTCCGAACGGGGACGAAATGTGCAAGTATTCCGGGGTGGATGGTTATTCTTGCAGTACCATTCCAGAGTCGCTGGAGCCTTACGATCAGAACCAAAACCCACATCCATGAAGAAAATCATACTCTCGTCGATCTCCTTGATCGCTTCAGGCCTGCTCATGGGCCAAGGCGAGGTGGTGGTCCAAGTATTGGAACCCGCCTCCATCGCGAACACGTACAGCAATACTTACGCAACAGCTGCCAATAGCTGGAACGTCCCCGACATGACCATTCCCGCCAATTCCATCGAGGACATCCTCGTTCTTGGTCTGGACGGAACGGCTGCGGACTCCTTGGGCTGTGAGGCCTTGGTGAATTCCGAGGAGATCGCCGGCCACATCGCCATGATCTACCGTGGCACATGCCCCTTCGGCACAAAGGCATTGAATGCACAGAATGCCGGTGCCATCGGCGTGCTGCTCATCAGCAATGGGGATGACCTTGCGATTAACATGTTGGGGGGAGACGACGGGCTCAATGTGAACATCCCTGTTGTGATGATCAGCCAGAGCAGCGGGGCGATCATCCGCCCGGTGTTGGATG
>JAGQVV010000105.1 GCA_020437805.1 Flavobacteriales bacterium | reverse complement strand
AGGACCCCGGCAACCCATTCCCAGTGGTCACGCAACCAGTAGGACAAGCTGAAGGGTAGGGTGTGTATGTCCTTGATCCCTCGGGGCACCATGGTACCATCGAGTGCGACACCTTGGACCTCAAGCAGCATCGCTGCACTTTCGATCACTTGTCCGTTCACCAGGAACCGGAACGGGGGAATGGCCCAGAAACCCGTGTCGAACGAGGTGATGGTCAAGGTCCGCTCTTGGACCAGTCGGTCGCTACCATTGCTTGCCGTATCGACTCCGGGATCGAGAACGACTTCCACGTGGGCACTCAGGGTATCACCGATCGCAGGCCATTGGATGGAAGGTTCCGCTCCTGCGGTATACGTGACATGGATCCGCAGGTCCACTTGCTCGCCGATCCGGATGCGCGCGGTGTCGAGGTCAGCACCCACCACAGTGTTCGCGCCTTGCCCGAGCGCGACGATGGGCAGCAGGGACGCTATGACGAGGAGCCACTTCATCGCAACTCGCGTTGTTTGAAGAGGTTCATCAACGGTCGCACATAGCCTTCCTTGGTGGTGATGGTGGCATGGTCCACACCGGATCGCCGCAGGATCTCGCGTGTGGTGTTCTGATGCTTCAGGGCGGCAGCACGGTAGCTGTTGCGCATGGCACGGCTACCGGTGTTCACCCAACGGGAAATGTTCGTCTCGGGATCCGTGAACTGGACCATTCCCACGTCAGGCAACTCACCTTCGCGTGGGTCGGCAGTGCGAAGGACCACCAGGTCATGACGGCGATTGGCGATCTTGATGGCCGGCTCATAGTCGTTGTCCATCATGTCGCTCATGAGAAAAGCGATACTCCTTTTCTTGATCACACTGTTCAGGTAGCGCAGTGCCTCGGTGATGTCTGTACCCGTGCTTTCGGGCCGGAATTCCAACAGTTCGCGCACGAGTCGCAGGATATGGCTACGCCCTTTCTTGGGCGGAATGAACTTCTCCACGCTGTCCGTGAAGAGTATCAAGCCCACTTTGTCGTTGTTCTTGATGGCACTGAACGCGATGGTGGCACATGCCTCTGTGATCAACTCCCGCTTCAATTGCTGGGCCGTACCGAAATCCGCTGATCCACTCACGTCCGCAACGAGCATCACCGTGAGCTCACGTTCCTCCTCGAACACTTTCACGAAGGGGTGACCGAAGCGCGCGGTCACGTTCCAATCGATCGTTCGCACCTCATCACCCGGTGTGTACTCTCGTACTTCACTGAAGGTCATGCCACGCCCTTTGAACGCACTATGGTACTCACCGCTGAAAATGTGTTCGCTCAAGCCGCGTGTCTTCAGCTCGATCGAACGCACCTTCTTCAGGAGTTCCTTGGTATGTTGTGTCGTGTTCATGGACCAATGGACAATGGACCTGGAAAGAAGGCAATGGCAGGTTGCGATCTCCCGGACATCCTGTCCCCGGATCGCGCGATCAGGGTACTTCCACGGTGTTCAGCACGCGATCGATGATCTCGCTCACCGATATGTTCTCCGCTTCGGCTTCGTAGGTCAATCCTATCCGGTGGCGCAGGATGTCCGGGCACACGGCGCGCACGTCCTCGGGGATCACGTAGCCACGACGTTTGGTGAAGGCGAAGGCCTTCGCTGCCATGGCCATGTTGATGCTGGCGCGCGGGCTTGCACCGAACCCGATCATGGAGGTGAGGTCGGAAAGCTTGTACTGGTCCGGCTTGCGAGTGGCGTACACGATGTCCACGATGTACTGCTCGATCTTCTCGTCCATGTACACTTCGCGTACCATTTCCCGGGCTTTCAGGATCTGGTCCGGGTGGACCACCGTTCGGGGTTCCACCATTCCACCTACGCGTACGTTCTGACGGATGATCAGTTTCTCCTCCTCCTTTCGTGGATAGTCCAATACCACCTTCAGCATGAATCGATCGGTCTGGGCCTCCGGCAGGGGATAGGTGCCTTCCTGTTCGATCGGGTTCATCGTGGCCATCACCAGGAAGGGTTGCGGTAGGCGGTGTGTTTCCGCGCCGATCGTCACCTGCCGTTCTTGCATGGCTTCCAGTAGAGCGCTTTGGACCTTCGCCGGCGCACGGTTTATCTCGTCGGCAAGTATGAAGTTGCTGAAGATCGGCCCTTTCTTGACGCTGAACTCCTCACTACGGGGGCTGTAGATCTGGGTGCCGATCAGGTCGGCAGGGAGCAGGTCCGGTGTGAACTGGATCCGGCTGAATCCAACATCCACTGTGCGTGCAAGTGCTTTTATCGCCATGGTCTTCGCGAGGCCGGGTACGCCTTCCAAGAGGATGTGACCATCGGCAAGGAGAGCAACGAGCAGCTTCTGCACCATGTCCTTTTGACCCACGATCACCTTGCCCATTTCCTGATCGATGAGGTCCACGAAGGCACTGGCGTTCTGGATGCGCTCGTTCAAAGCACGAATGCTGTCCGAAGTGACGGTGGTCGGGGTTTCGCTCGAAAGTGTCTGGTCCATGTGCTGATGATATCTCGGCCAACGGCCGGAAGTTGACCGCAAAGGTCCTTGCCCAACGTCCCATGAGGCAAGGCTTCGCCGTTAAAGAGTGTTAACCGTCCATCACGCGTTTGTGCAGAGGAGGCTATCCTTGGGAGGGTCGGCGAAGGTACCTGTCGGGAGACTACCTTCGGAGCCATGGATACCACCAACAAGACCCTTTCGTTGTGCGAAGCTGTGGGCCACGTCCGCGCCTTTCACGATGCCTTCGGGATCCCGAACGCCAATGCACCGATAGCCGATATCGGAGACCGTGATGCCCTTTTACGCTACAAACTGATCCGGGAGGAGAACGAGGAGTATCTGGACGCTGCCATGCGTGGTGATCTTGTTGAAGTGGCCGATGCGCTTGGTGATATCCTGTACATCCTATGCGGCACAATGCTGAAGCACGGCCTACAGGAGAAGATGGACGAAGTGTTCCGCGAGATCCAGCGCAGCAACATGAGCAAGCT
>JAGQVV010000104.1 GCA_020437805.1 Flavobacteriales bacterium | reverse complement strand
TCTTGTTCTTCTTCATGAGGAACTGAACGCCGTTGCTCATGCCTTTGGCAACCTCGCGGCTGCGGGCCACGATCCCTGGGAAATCGGCTTTCGGTGCTCCCACGGTGATCCCATAGTCCTTCGCGTGGTTGATGTATTCGAAGACCTGCGCGCTCTTCAACAGGGCCTTCGTGGGGATACAACCCCAATTCAGGCAAATGCCGCCGAGGGCTTCCTTTTCGATGATAGCGGTCTTGAGACCGAGTTGGCTGGCGCGAATAGCGGCCACGTAGCCTCCGGGGCCACTGCCGAGAACGATGACGTCGTAGCTCATCGGGATGGTTCAGGTTCTGGTTGGGCCGCAAAACTACCCATCCGGGGGATACGGTCGCGAATCCAGCGGCAATGTCCATCGAGCAGCCACGCAGGTGGTGAAGTTGAACGCACGGCACGATTACCTTCGCGACCATTGCCGAAGCTCAACGCTCGGTATGCAACACATGGCAGGATCTCACTTTCTCCCCGATGCCGAAGGGAGCACCAAACGTCCGGATGTGGTCTCCGTCCTAGGGATCCTCACTTTCATCAATTCCGGACTGTTCATCCTGATCTATCTGGTCGGGCTCCTCGGTATGTCGACAATAGCTGCTATGCCACAGGACGAATTCGTTCAATTGATGTATGACGGTGCAGGAAAATACCTGGAAGCGGAGCAGATGGATATGATGGATAGCCTTGCCCGCATCCTGCACGGTAGTGGCGTGATGCTGATGCTCATTTACCTGGTCCGCACTGTTGTCCGGTCCATGGGCGCGTTGGGGATATGGAGGGGCAGAAAGGTGGGTTTCTACATATACGCCGCTGCACAGCTGATCGGTTTGTTCTTGCCGCACCTGATCCTCCCATGGTCGTTCCTGGGGTTCTTCGGACCGCTGATGACGGTGGCGATGACGGCGGCTTACGGTAGCCAGTTGAAACGCATGAGTTGAAGGCCGCGACGGTGGTCGTATGTCCTTCGGTCAGGGAACGACCGCGATCCCGCTGATCTCCACGTTCACACCCCTCGGAAGTCCTTTTACAGCGAACGCCTCTCGAGCAGGAGGTGGATCCGTGAAGTATGTTCCGTACACCTCGTTCACCGAAGCGTAGTGCGCCATGTCGCTGAGCAGGATGGTGACCTTGACCAAGTGCTCGAAGCCGAGCCCTGCTGATCCCAACAGCGTGCCGACGTTCTCCATCACCTTCCGCGTTTCGCTTGTGATGTCGCCCGTGTGAAGGTCACCATTCCCATCAAGGGCGATCTGCCCACTGAGGTACAAGGTGCCATTGGTCAATATCGCTGGTGTATATGGCGCAATGGGCTTTACCGCATTGGGAGGATGGATCGCTTGTTTCATGATGGTCTATTCGCGTAGTCCGTGTTCATGTGCTGAGGTTCGCAAAGATCAGGGTCAATAGTGAACATTCGACCTGCGATCGCGCCGACCCGGAAGCCATCCAAAGAATAGCTTTGCTCCCCATGCCGGATCAACCACTAATCCTTGTAACGAACGACGATGGGATCCACGCTCCGGGTATCCGCACGTTGGCCGAGGAAATGAAAACCCACGGCCGGGTGATGGTCGTGGCACCGGACAAACCGCAGAGTGCCATGGGCCATGCGATCACCATACACAGTTTTCTACGCCTGCAGAGCGTTCCATTGATGGATGGTGTCGAGGCCTGGAGTTGTAGTGGAACCCCGGTGGATTGTGTGAAACTGGCGATCTACAAGCTCTTGGGCGGGAATAAACCGGACCTGCTCGTAAGCGGGGTGAACCACGGGGCCAACATCAGCATCAACGTCCTGTACAGCGGCACGATGAGTGCTGCTGTGGAGGGTGCCATGGAAGGCATCCCGAGCGTTGGGTTCAGCTTGATGGACCATTCCATCGAAGCCGACTTTTCACAGGTGAGACCAGTGATCCGCAGCGTTGTGGCCAATATCCTTAACAACGGAATGACCGTCGGGACCTGCCTCAACGTGAACGTACCGCGCAACAACGGAACGCCGCTCAAGGGCATCCGTGTGTGCAGGCAAGCCAAGGCGAATTGGGAGGACGAATTCGAAACGCGCTTGGACCCCGGCAACAAAGAATATTTTTGGTTGAAGGGCGAATTCAAGAGCCAGGACCAGGGCCATGATACCGATGTGTACGCGGTTGAGAATCGCTTCGTGAGCATCGTACCCACCCAGTTCGATATGACAGCGCATCACGCCATTGCCGACCTGAATACCTGGGACCATGCCCTCGGATAGTCAACGGCTTGGGGTGATCACCGGTCTGGTGGCACCGGTGTTGGGTTTCCTGGGCTATGCCACGATCTATGTCACAGGGATACGCCCCCATCTGGATCTGGCCTGGTTCGTCAATGATCTTTTTCTGGGTACCCGGACCTACCAAGCGCCGGTCCTCTCCTTGTCCTTGCTTGCCAACCTTGCGCTTTTCTTCTGGTATGACCGACGAGGCATGCAGTTGGCGATGCGCGGTGTCATCACAGCGACATTCATACACGGTGCCGTTATCGTGATCCTTTGGTTCTGATGCCTTCGACCATGCGCGTGGACAGTGTTGTGGGCGGAAAGCGGTTGTATATCATCGCGGGGGAAGCGAGTGGCGACCTGCACGGTGGGAATCTGGTCCGGGAGCTGATCCATTGCGCTCGCTCGGATGGGAAGGAGCTCTGGATCCGTGCATGGGGTGGTGATCGCATGTCCGTCGCAGGCGCCGAGGTGGTCAAGCACTATAGTGAGCTTGCGTTCATGGGCTTCACCCAGGTGGTACTGAACCTTCGGACGATCCTGCGCAACATCGATGGTTGCAAGCGGGATATCGAGAGCTTCAAGCCGGATGCGCTCGTATTGATCGACTATCCGGGGTTCAATCTACGGATCGCGGAATGGGCCCACCAAAGGGGCATTCCGGTGCACTATTACATCAGTCCACAAGTGTGGGCGTGGAAGAAGGGGCGCGTCCAGACGATCAAGAAGGTGGTGGATCGTATGTACGTGATCCTGCCTTTCGAAAAGGAATGGTACGCTCGCTATGGAATGGACGTGGAGTTCGTCGGTCACCCATTGTTGGACGCGATCGAACAGGAAGGCCGCACGCCACTGGAACCATTGCCTGGAGCGGACGGTCGTCCGGTGGTGGCGCTTCTTCCAGGGAGCCGGAGGCAGGAGATCTCCCGCATGTTACCACTGATGGCAAGGGTTGCGGAGCATTTTCCCGAGTTCCGGTTCGTCCTGGCCGCGGCACCTTCCGTACCGGATGATACCTATGCGGAAGTGATCGGCAAGGCTCCCATAACCGTGGTCAAAGGTCGGTCCTATGATGTATTGCGCACCGCCAAAGCGGGGTTGGTGACCAGCGGCACCGCCACGTTGGAGACGGCATTGTTCGGGGTCCCGGAGGCCGTTTGCTATAGTGGCGGGGCATTGAACGTTTGGATCGCTCGGCGCTTGGTGGATATCAAATTCATCAGCTTGGTCAACCTGATCATGGGCCGGGAAGTGGTGCGGGAACTGATCCAGAACGATCTAAGCGTGGAGAACCTCGTGAAGGAATTGGACCGTCTGATGAAGGAGGGGGACTACCGTGATCGAATGATCAAGGACCTTGCAGCATTGCGCGGAAAGCTTGGCGGGCCTGGGGCCTCACGAGCAGTCGCCACGGCGGTGTGGAAAAGTGTGGAAGGGGCCTCCTGAGGGGCATTAGGCCTCCGGGTACCTTCGGCGGCGAAATGCGTCTTTCCGCAGCGTTGCTGCCCATCCTGCTATCATGTTCCCTGCTCGGCCAAGAGCGAGTGCTCCGGATCGGGATATTGCGTGACCGAACGATCCGATCCGTGCTGCTCATGAGCGAGCGAGGCACGTGCATCGTATACGCCGACGGCGAGCGCAAAGGCGAGATCCGGTCGAATGATGGGCTACGGATCGAGGTGGTGGGGAGGAATCTTTCGGCCAAGTCCCTTGGACTGACGGTTTCCGCCAAGGAGCGCATAGAAGTAGTGCCGAGCCTGCAGAACAGCGGTATCCGCATGCGTTTACCGGACACGAAGCTCGCCGAGCGCAAGTACCCCGGTAATATGACCGTGACCCTGTCCGGTGGGGCCATGAGGCTGAGCAACGCCGCGCCGGTGGAAGCCTATACCGCAGGTGTTGTTCAGGCCGAAGCAGGCAAGGCGCACCACATGGAATACTATAAGCTGCAAAGCGTCAGTTGTCGCACCTATGCGTTGTGCAATCGAAGGAAGCACGCGCCGGATGGCTTCGATCTGTGCGATGACGTCCATTGTCAGGTCTATCGCGGGCGTTCCACATTGGACAGCATCATCCTTGCCACGGAGGCCACGCGAGGGATGGTGCTGGTGGACGCGGACATCAAGCTGATCCACGCGCTTTTCCACAGCAATTGCGGTGGAGAGACGATCAATGCGGAGGACCTCTGGAGCAAACGGGAGCCGTACTTGCGTGCGACGGTGGATACCTATTGCACGAGCGCGCCACACGCCACTTGGGAGCGCAGTTTGTCCCGTGCGGAGTGGCTGGGGTACTTGGAGCGGCGGTTCAACGTGGGCACCAAGGACCCGGGGCGGCTGTCCGCGCTCTTGAACTATGAGCCTGGTTGCCGCGACCTCTACCTCGGTAACATATACCCGCTGATCCCTCTGAAGCATGTCAGGGAGGATCTCAAGCTCAATTCCACGTATTTCAGTGTGAAGAGCACTGGTGATAAGGTTCTGCTGCAGGGTAGAGGTTTCGGGCACGGCGTCGGGCTTTGCCAAGAGGGTTCCATGCGCATGGCCCGTGAAGGGCGTTCGTACTTGGACATTCTGCATCATTACTACACCGACGTTCATCTCGTCGACCTCACGACCCTGGATTTCTTCCGGGAGGAGGAAGCCGTGCCAACGATCGCTGGACCTCGTCCTTGATCACTTGTCCGCACGCTCTCGATGAGCAGCCCAAGGGCAACGCTACCTTCACCGCCATGGCACAAGCCCGCTTATTCGTGAACGATACCCAGGACCGGATCCATCGCGGACATCCTTGGGTCTTCGGTAATCAGGTCGTGAAGGAAGAAGGGACGTATTCGCCTGGTGATATCGTCCAGGTCTTCGATGCCAAACGCAGGCCGTTGGGGCAGGGCTACATCAATCCGGCCTCATTGATCCGGGTCAGGTTACTGACACCCCACGTGGACGAACGGGTCGACTCGGATTTCATGGCCGCTCGGATCCGACGGGCATGGGACCATCGGCAGCGCATGGGCTATTCCGGATCATGCCGTGTGGTGTTCGGAGAGGCCGACCTCTTGCCGGGTCTGGTCGTTGACAAATTCAATGATGTCCTCTCCGTGCAGTTCCTCACCTTGGGAATGGAGCGTTGGAAAGATGTTCTTCTGGATGCACTCAAGGGGGACATCGGGCCTAGCGGCATTTACCTGCGCAATGATGTGCCCATCCGGGAGAAGGAAGGGCTCGAGCAATACAAGTGCTTCCATGGAAAACCGTTCGGAACGGATCTCGTGATCGAAGAGAACGGATTGGAATTGTTCGTGGATGTGGCCGATGGCCAAAAGACGGGACACTTCCTGGACCAAGTGCTGAACCATGCCGCAATGGAGCGTATCAGTTCGGGAATGCGCGTGCTGGATTGCTTCACTCATACCGGAGGATTCGGCCTACATGCTGCGCACTACGGGGCTGCGGAGGTGCTTGGATTGGACATCAGCTCGGAGGCTGTTGAGCACGCCTCGAGGAATGCCGCCCTGAACAAGCTGGAACATATCACGTTCGCGACCGCCAACGTGTTCGACCACCTGACCGAGGCGAGCCGGACCGGAAAGCAATGGGATACCATCGTGCTGGACCCTCCCGCCTTCGCGAAGAGCAAGGGCGCGATCACCAATGCCTATCGCGGATACAAGGAGATCAACTTGCGTGCATTGAAGAGCATTCGTAGCGGGGGCTTTCTGGTCACGTGTTCCTGTTCCCACCATATGACCCCGGACCTCTTCCGAAGGATGGTGGCTGAAGCAGGGTTCGATTCGGGCAGAAGGCTGCGGGAGGTCCATTACGGCACACAGCCACCGGATCATCCCATCCTCTGGGGTGTGCCTGAGACACATTACCTGAAGTGCCTGATCCTGGAGGTACTCTAAGGCAAAGGTCCACCGATGCCTGTCAGCAAAGCTGTCCGCCCTGACCGAACAGTGCCTCCGGCTCGTGGCTCCGCTTCGGGAGCAAGCCGGCAAGCAGGCCTAAAGGACCCGTGACCAACCCCACCACGTACCAGGTCATGATATCATATCCACGCTGCCCTGCGAGAAAAGCGGTGAGTGGTGCGATGAGCAGGACCGAGAAGATGATGATGAGGGTCATGGTTTCGGATTCGTATTGTGAAAGTACCCTTAACGGACCGTGACGAAACGGTAAATAGACGTACCGGATGAGGCCTTCGATGAATTACCTTTTCGCAGGCACAAATGAGCACCACGGGTTCTTCCATCGCATGGAGCGCATTCGTGCGTGCTCCCATGATGCGAGTAACGCTCGCGTTCGTCGCAGGCGATCTGTTCGCTTTATGGCGTCCACCACCATTGCCCATCGCTCTTGGAGCCCTCGTCCTATCAAGCGTGTTGGTGTTGCTGGTGTTGACCCTGCGGATCGAAGTGGAGGTCCGCTGGCGGCGAGGGCCGATCCTGCTTATCTGGTGCTTCGTGTTCGGGTCGTTCTGGCAATTGGTCCGTGATCCACTTTCGCATCCGGCACATGCCATGCATGCAGGCGCTGGGGAGCATTTGTGGGCGCTCCGCATCACAGCCATCAATGGTATCAGTGAGAAAGTGGTACGGGGCGATGCCGAGGTCCTCGGGGTGCGGTCGTGCGATCGCATCCAGGCACGCACTGGAAAGGTCATGGTCACGCTCATGCGTCACCCGAACGAGGTGCTCCCTGTGCCCGGGGATGAGATCCTGATCCGCACCACGCTGGAGCCCATCGCACGGATCCCGGACCCTGGTGGCTTCGATCGAAGAGCATGGGCGGCATCCCGGGGTATCTACCAGGAGTGCTTTGCCGTGCCTCAGGATTGGCGCCCTATCGGGCATGCCTCCCAATGGTTCGATATATTCGAGAGCTCCCGTGTCCGGGTTTCGGACTGGTTGGTCGAAAGTGGACTACCACAGCGGCAACGGGCAATGGTGAAGGCACTGGTCCTTGGGCTTCGCGATGAGTTGGAAGGGGAGCAGCGTGACGCATTCGTTCACAGTGGCACGATCCACATCCTCGCGGTCTCCGGAACGCATGTCGGCTTCATCTATCTGATGTTGATGTTCCTGTTCCGGTGGATGGGCGGAGGGTCCAAGGCGAGGATCTGGAGAGGAACACTGGTGTTGGTGGCGCTCTGGTGCTACGCTGGCCTCACCGGAGCCCATCCCAGCGTACTTCGTGCGACGATCATGTTCAGCCTGTTCACGGTAGCAGGAATGGCAAGGGCCCAAGCGGAGCCCTTGAACAGCTTATGCATCGCGGCGCTGGGGCTTCTGTTGTGGGACCCCCACATGATCATGGAGGTGGGCTTTCAACTGTCATTTCTCGCAGTGCTCGGGATCCTGCTCTTCCACGGGCCCATGGAACGATCCTGGGTGCCGAACAACAAGTGCGTAGGCTATGTGTGGAGCTTGATGGTGATGTCGGTCGCCGCACAACTTCTCACCACGCCGCTCACGCTCTATCTCTTCGGTGCTTTTCCGGTGTGGTTCCTTCCCGCCAACCTCATCGTGGTGACCGCTGCGGGCTTTGCCGTGTATGGTGCGGTGGGCTTGTTGGTGGTGCAGCGCATACCGATCCTCGGTCCTGTCGTGGTGTTCCTGTTGACGTTGTTACTTCAGGTGGTCGATAGCGTGACGGCGTTCTTCGCAGGGCTTCCAGGAGCTTATCCGGCGGTTCGGATCGATAAGCTCGATGTGGTACTGCTCTTCCTACTGGTCCTTTCCATTGCCATGCGGTCGATCTGGAAGTGGCGTCCCGCGGGGGCTTTGGCATTGGGGGTATCGTGCGCATTGGTCCTGGGCTGGGGCTGGAGGTCGCATCGCGCACATGAGCGGACCACCTTCACGGTCTACGATGATCGTCAAGCGATGCAAGCCGCGTTCACGGTCGGACGGGCACATGTGGTGCTCAGTGAGGATACCTTGGCTGAAAAGGACCCATGGGTCCTACGAAAGGTGGATCGGCACCAACGGGCACAGGGGACGGACCCGGCATTGTTCATCACCACACGGGAGCTCAACGAAAGCAGGGTGAACCGGATCGGGGGCACCGTGCACGGCGGAGGATTGTGGGCGACCGATCGATTCCAAGTGGGGTTCATGAGCGAAGGCCACGCTCCGAAGGGTCGTCCAATGGATGTTCTTGTGGTCCACGACCTTCGCTACGTGGAGGAGGACCAACTTGCTGCGGCAGCGGTGGGTTCGGTACAGGTGGTCCTCGCCGGGTCGCTGTCCTGGAAGTCGCGAAGGTTCATTCAGCGATGGTGTTCTGAACGCGACATTCCAGTGCACGATGTCCGCGATCGGGGCGCATTCAGGCTTGAAGGGTGAAGCGGTCTACAACGCGCTCAACGGGAAAGTGTCCTTCAAGCGCACACCTTTCTCGGTCAGTTCCACCGTGGCGCATTGGTTCACGGGGTCATGTTCGAAGAAGAGGATGAGTTCTTCGGCGGCGGCGCGCTCCAGGAAGACCTTCTTTTCCTGCATGGTCAGCAACGGGCGCGTGTCGTAGGCCATCACCCATGGGAGCGGGATGTGATGAACGCTGGGAAGCAGATCCGCCATGTACACCAAGGTGCGCCCCTTGTACAGGATATGAGGGATCATCATCGCATCGGTGTGGCCATTCACCGTTAAAACATCGAATCCGGGGAACAATGCCTTCACGAACACGTTGTCGGTCGCATGAGGTCTATCAGCATCAACGAATTCCAATTGTCCGCTCTCTTGGATCGGTAGGATGTTCTCCTGGAGGAAGGAGGCCTTCTCGCGTGGATTCGGTTTCGTTGCCCATTCCCAGTGGTCCTTGTTGCTCCAATATCTTGCCTTGGGAAAAGCAGTGGTGAACCCGTCCCCATCCCGAAGGATCGATCCCCCGCAATGATCGAAATGGAGGTGGGTGAGGAATACATCCGTGACGTCCGCCTTCTCGAACCCGGCTTTCCTCAATGACCCGTCCAGCGTGGCATCCCCGTGCAGGTCATAGTGTCCGAAGAATTTGGCGTCCTGCTTGGTACCTATACCATTGTCGATGAGGATCAGTCGGTCACCATCTTCCACCAACAAGCAGCGCATGGCCCATGTGCACAGATTGTTCGCGTCGGGAGCATGGCGCTTCTCCCAGATCGTGCGCGGCACCACACCGAACATGGCGCCGCCGTCCAACTTGAAGAAACCGGTTTCGATAGGATGGAGTTCCATGATGGGCGTGAAGTTCGGGATCCGGGGAAGGGGTTCCAAGGGCACGATTCATGTGCGGTTGACAGCGATCCGTGGACACTTCGTGCGAAGCCGCTCAGGATCGGAGGTTCCTGAGCGGCACATTTGCCCAACGATCCATCGCCCATGTCCGTCAAGAACATCCATTTCATCGCCATCGGTGGAAGCGCCATGCACAATCTGGCCATTGCCTTGCACCGCAAAGGCTATGAGGTGACCGGGAGCGATGATGAGATCTTCGAACCGAGCAGGAGCCGCTTGTTCAACCTTGGTCTGTTGCCGGATCGAATGGGTTGGGATCCCGGGAACATCCATGCGGGCATCGATGCCGTGATCCTCGGGATGCACGCCCGTGCGGACAACCCCGAACTCATCAAGGCCAAGGAATTGGGCGTTCCCGTCTTCAGCTATCCGGGTTTCTTCTACGAACAGACAAAGCAAAAGACCCGTGTGGTGATCGGTGGTAGCCATGGCAAGACCACGATCACCAGCATGATCGTACACGTGCTTCGCCATGCCGGGGTGGACTTCGACTATTTGGTAGGTGCCCAACTGGACGGATTCGATTGCATGGTGAAGCTGGGTGGATCCAGCGGGGTAGCGATCATAGAAGGTGATGAGTACCTGGCGTCCGCCCTCGAACAGGTCCCGAAGTTCCACCTGTACAGACCCGACATCGCCTTGATCAGCGGTATCGCTTGGGACCACATCAACGTATTCAAGACCTTCGAGAGTTATGTCGACCAGTTCCGGCTGTTCATCGAAGCGATCGAACCGGGTGGAAAGTTGGTGTATTGCAAGGAGGATCCGGAGGTTGTCAAGCTAGCTGAAAGCGACAGCGTCGGTGCACGATCGATCCCCTATGGCGTACCACGTCATCGCATTGAGAACGGGGTGACCATACTTCTGACCGAACACGGCGAGGTGCCATTGCGGGTCTTCGGGTCGCACAACCTCCAGAACATGGAAGGTGCGCGCCATGTCTGCAACCTGCTCGGCATCGGTGATCTGGAGTTCCACCGAGCGATCGCCACGTTCCACGGAGCGGCCAAGCGTTTGGAACGGATAGGAGGAAATGCGCAGCGGGCGGTGTTCAAGGACTTCGCGCATTCGCCCAGCAAGCTCAAGGCCACGGTGCAGGCCGTGCGGGAGCAATTCCCCGGCAGGCAGCTGGTGGCTTGCATGGAGTTGCACACCTTCAGCAGTTTGAGCGAGGACTTCCTCGATCAATATGCCGGATGCATGGATGCCGCCGATAGGGCGGTCGTGTTCTATGATCCCCATGCGGTGCAGTTGAAACGACTGCCGGCCATACCTCCGGACAGGATCCGCAGCGCCTTCGGTCGGCAGGACGTGTTGGTGTTGAACGATCCGATCGCCGTGATCGGGGCCGTGCGGGATGGTCGTGAAGAAGAAAGCGTGCTCCTGATGATGAGCAGCGGGAACTTCGGTGGGCTCGACCTCGAGGCCTTGAGCGAGGCCTTCATCGCATGAGCGCTCTCAGAGGTACCTGCGCAGTACCTTATGATGAAGAAGGCCCAGCACTAGCGCATTGAACGCGGCCACGATCAGGAGGGAGAAGAAGGTCATGCTGGCGTAATTGAATGGTGTGAAGAACTTCTCCAATCGTGGCCGTATGACCTCCTCAGGGTTCCCGGAAGCCGTTCCAGCAGCGACCAAAGCATCGATCCGTTCCGCGAAAAAGGTCGGCTCCACCAGCCGATAATACGAGAAGATGAACGCCGCGAAGAGCAAGGCATAGACCGCACCGTTGCGGAACCCATCCCGCAGGATGTCAGGAAAGGGGATACGCTTATCGCCACGAAGCATATTCTGTCCCGTGAAGAATACGATGGTCACGATCGCGAGGAAGTGGACCAACATGAAATCCGTTCCCTCCGGTGGACGGCCCATTCCGAAAAGCGCCAAACGTACCGCGATGACGGCGGCCAGCGTGATCAGTGATAACTTCATTACCGTCCGAGGGCCGGCTCCGGTCAACCGTTCATCGAAACAAGGAATTCCTCGTTGCTCTTGGTGCCTTCCATATGCTTCTTGACGAACTCCATGGCTTCTACGGAGTTCATGTCCGCGAGGTGTTTACGCAGGATCCAGGTACGCTGTAGCACATCCTTGTGGTGCAGGAGATCGTCCCGACGGGTGCCGCTCGTCATGATATCAATGGCAGGGAAGATGCGTCGGTTGCTGATCTT
>JAGQVV010000103.1 GCA_020437805.1 Flavobacteriales bacterium | reverse complement strand
AGCTGCCCAAGGCCAGATCCACGTTCAACCCCGTCGGCTCCAGGTCGAGGTGGAAGACGATGTTGTTCAACTCCACATCCTCGATGGAGAAGCCCCAGGCACCGGTAGTATCGGCCAAGGTGCTGGTGTCCGCCGAAGCGAAGGCATCCACGATGAAATCGAAGTTGAAGGTGCTGTCCGCTTGCTGTACCACCGAAGCCCGAACATCCGAAAGCTCGATCCCGCCCAGCACGATGTTCTTGCTGAGCAGCGCGGTCAGCCCCAGCCGTGCTTTGATCGTGCCAGCGAAAAGCAGGGTATCGCCATGTTGGTCCTCTACATACAATCCATCCAGACCTATACCGATCGGGTAGCGCAAGGCAAAGTGCTCCAGCCGAACCTCCGTCCCGGTCCTTTCCTTGAGAAAGCTCACGGCCTTGCCACGAATGACATTCTGAACAGGCGGGAGGTAGATGAGCGCCGCGATGATCGCGAGCAGCACGAAAGGGAGCAACACGAGCCGTATGGTCCAACGCAGAATTGCGCGGCCAACCGGTCTCCTCGATGGTGGAGTTTCGGCTTCGCTATCGGTTCCGGTGGTCAACTGGCTAAAAGTACGCTTGGCCTATGCCAAGCGCGTGCGGTTGAACAAGCACTTGTTCCAAGGTATTGTTCATACCCGACGGGCAACGATCGCCTCGGTCTTCGGGTGGATTCGCTGCACGGACACGTGGATCGTCAAATGGAGCAGCTGGAGGTCGGTCGCTCAATCCCCAGCCGCTCCAACCAATGGCAAGATCAGCTCCCGACCTTCAACTCCTTCACCTCGCCCTTGTCGGTGATCCACATGTACTTGATGATCTCCTTCACGTCCTTCTTCGGAAAGGCTTCCGGCAATTGGAACTGCATGGTGAGGTTGTAGGTGTATTGCACGGGTGGTTCGGTGATCTCTGCATGTAGTACGATATCGAAGTTGCCGTATGGGACCTTGTTGTAGAAGAGCGTGTTCGCCTTCTTCACGTCGTTCACCACCTGGCCTTTACGACGACTGTTCAAGCTGCTCTGGCTGCGTGATTGGTAGGTGGTGTATCGATCAAGGGGGAAGTAGGCGCCGTTCTTTTCTGCGGCCGTCCGGTGGCTTTCCGCCACTTTCAATCCAAGCTTGTCGAAGTTCTCGATCTTCTGCCGCATCAGCTTGGTGGCGAACATCCGCAGGGTATCGAAGCTTGCGCTCTGCTGCTCCACGAAGAAGTCCACTTTCACCAGGTCGTAGATCTCTTCCTTGGCAGCTGCGGTCACGAGTTTGTCGAGTACACGGGCATCGGTGAAGCGGATATGGATGTTCTTCTGGATCTCGAATCCCGCAGGAACCTCTTGGTAGGTCTTGCTGAAGAGCTTCCGCGTGGTCTCGATCTCGTACACAGGCACGAATGAGAGCATGTCGGTGAAGACGTCCTTCTCCTTGATGCCGTATTCGTGGAGGCGCCGGATCATCCCGTTCACACGACCGTTCATCAAACTATCGGCCTCCTCGGCCGTTTGACCCAACTGCGTGATGTTGAAGATCGCGAGATAGCTGTCCGCCGTCATGTTCATCATGGCGTTCACCTCCAACACGAGCATGTTGCCCTGTATGCTGGCCTTGACGGGTTGCTCGGCCTGTTGGAAGAAGATGCGGCTGTTCTGCTCGTACATCAAGTTGCCCATGGCTTGTGGACGGGCCATCATGGCGAAAGCGACGAGCGAGATGGAAAGGAGAGCGGTGCGAAGGAATTGCATGATCGGGTTGTTTGTCCGATCGGTACACGGCAGTCCCGAATGGGTTCAACACATGTATTGGGCTCGCAGTATCAAAGCTGCTGCTCCTGCACCGGTAGCCTGCGTGAACCGGTGTATATCTCGTAGCGCAGGAAGCGGCAGTCCAACGCGCCATTGAAGAGTTGGATCTTCGGCTTCGGGGTGAGCTTGATGCGCTTGGCGGCATCCATGTTGCTGGTCAGGACCCACGCTGTCCACCCGGGCCAACGGTGTTTCAATGTGTCGCCAATGGAGCGGTAGAGTTCGTTGATCTCCTCGGTATCGCTCGGGGCCATCACACCGCGCTCATCCATGCGTTCACCGTATGGTGGGTTCATGATCAGCATGCCCGTTCGTTCCGGGGCTTCCAGGTCGGCAAAGGACGAATGGCGGATCGTGACCAGATCATCCACCTTGGCCATGCGCATGGTCTCCTTCGCTTTGGCCACGGTCACGCGATTGATGTCCCCACCGAGCAGAGGCGGGCATTCCCCGGTGATCTTGTCGATGGCGCTGTCGCGTATGGTGTTCCACAATTCGGGATCATAGTCGTTCCAGCCCTGGAAGGCGAACGTCCTGCGATGGATGTTCGGAGGGATGTTCGCTGCGATCATGGCCGCTTCGGCGAGGATGGTGCCCGATCCACAGAACGGGTCCACCAAAGGGCTGATCTTGTTCCAACCGCTAAGGATCACCATGCCGGCTGCGAGCACCTCGTTCAGGGGTGCGGCATTGGTCTCCACGCGATAGCCGCGTTGGTGCAAGGAACCGCCCGAACTGTCCAAGGACAAGGCGCAACGGTCTTCGGTGATATGCAGGTGGATGCGGAGCGTAGGGTTCTCCAGGTCCACGGACGGTCGCGCACCGCACTTGTCCCGAAAGCGATCCACCAAGGCGTCCTTTGCCTTTCGTGCCGCGAACTGCGAATGCGTGAAGTAGGTGGAATTCAAGGTGACCTTGAACATGAAGGTGTCCTTCACATCCATGAAGCTCTCCCAATCGAAGGCCCGGAGCACGTGGTAGAGTTCATCGGGGCTCCGTGCCTCAACGGTTTCCAAGGGCACAAGGATCCGGATCGCCGTGCGCAGGCTGAGGTTCGCCTTGTACATGAAGCCGAGATCCCCCGTGAAGCTGACCGCCCTGTTATGCCGTTCGAGGTCGCGCGCGCCCAACTTCAGGAGTTCCGCACGCAGCACCTCCTCCAGGCCATGAAGGGTTTGGGCGATCATGCGGAAGGAAGAACTCATTCCCGGAGTGTCGGTTCAAGTGACAAAGCACGGCCCTTCACGTGTCCGGACCCAGTTCGCTGATGCGCTACCATGCTGGACCTCCGTCCATAAGGACATGCGCGGAGCCGCGCCGACCCAAGGTCAATCCTTCTTCTTGTATGCACCGTTCTGCCAAGCTTGAAGGAACTGTGCCCACGCGATCGGGTTGAACAGGTTGATGGGTGGCGTGCCTCCGCTGTAGTAGAGTTTCGTTTGGTCCATGGCCATGGCGTACTTGAAACTTTGGTACGCATCCGGGGGCAGGTTCTCCATGCGCTGCATCATTTCAGCAGGGGAGAGGTTCTTCATGGCGAGCTGGTAGTCGTCATCCGGTAGTCGCAGGTTCAGGAACGCTTCACGGAATTGCTCTCGCGAGGGCCACGGGTACACCGCGATCTCCCGGAGTTGAACGGTGTCCCTGCTCATGACATGGATCATCGAATACTTCTGTTCGCCAAGACCGCCAGGGATCACATATTGCGACCGGATGAACCCGACCGCACTGAACAGGATGGTATCGCCTTCCTGCGCCACGAAGCTGAAGTAGCCGTACACATCGCTCATGGTCCCGCGGTAGCTGTTGCGCACCAAAATGTTGGTAAAGGGAACCGGTACCAAGCTGTCCGTGACGACCACGCCACTGAATTGCACAAGGTTCGGGCGCGGTGCGGTCTCTTGTGCACGAAGGCCCATGGAAGCGAAAAGAAGAAGCAGGGAAACGAATGCGATGCGCATGGTACAAAGGTAGACGCCACCCCTGCAACGCGCGTGCCATTGACGGATGACCACTTGACAGGTAGCTTTGGGCTGAACCCGTGCACATGAAGAATACATTCCTGTTGCTTGGCCTGCTGCTCTCATCCACGGCCCAGGCCCAGATCACCATCGGAGAATTGGATATGCCAAGCCCGGGGGATACGATGCGCTTTCGAAGTTTCGATGGTCAGACCATAGCGCTGGACCAGACCGGTCCGGACCACGTGTGGGACCTTGGCGATCTGACCCCCTTGGAAGAGGTGGCCGATACCGCCGTTACCGTGGGCTCTACGCCTTTCCTGTACCAGTTCTTCTTCAACAACGGGTTCCTTTATCCACAATACGTGGCCGACTACGCCATGAAAGGGCCATCCTTGGGGTTCCAGGCGCTGAGCTTGCAAGATGTCTACGACTACTACAGGGCGGATGCGGACGGGTTCCGCAACGTTGGTTTCGGTGCTACGGTCAACGGATTACCGACCAGTGTACGCCGTGACCCCATCGACCGGATCTTGAACTTTCCGCTGGATTTCGGGGATTCCGATGTTTCCACCAGCGCGTTCAATGTCTCCGTACCGACCCTCCTGTATTTCGGGCAGGATCAGGTCCGAACGAACACCGTGGATGGTTGGGGCACGCTCGTACTTCCTTCGCGCACTTTTGATGTGCTTCGGGTTCGCACGGTCCTGGAACGCACCGATACCATCTTCATTGAACAATTCGGCTTCGGCTTCCGGTTGCCGGAACCCGAGACGGTGGAGTACAAGTGGTACGCGTTGGGCATGGATGCTCCCGTGCTGCAAGTGATCACCACCGGTGGGATCATCGTGTCTGCGCGCTTCTTCCATGAGCCGGACATCACCACCGGGCTTGCCATGCAGGAAAGGGAGAACTTCCTCCTGTACCCGAATCCTGCGAATGCGGAGGTGTTCATCCGATCGGAACGTGCCACCGACAGCCGGATCGTCTTGCGTGATGCGGCCGGGCGTGAAGTGTTCCAACGGACCTCCGCGCCATCCACCGCACTGCTCCGTGTCGATCTCAGTGGATTGGCAAGCGGGATCTACAGCGTTCAGTTGATCGACACCCATGGATCAAGGACACAAGGGCTGATCGTCGAATAGCTGTTCACCATCCCGGATAGTGTTCATGCAAATCGTCGATCTCCGCTTCTAGCGATCGGATCATCCGTTCCACGCTGGTCAGCTTGTTCTCGACGACCGGATCGATCAGGGCCAGTGGTTCCTGATGCACGGCCGGGAACGTTCGCAACACCCAGCGGCCTGTTTCGGCCTCTTGTTCCATGTGTGTTCTTCGGTAGCCGTCGCACCCGTTGCGCAGGTACGAGGTCACATACTGTGAGGCGCTCCACATGATGTATCGGAACTTCCCCGTAGCGGAATATGGAAAAGCTGCGGCATGGGTCAGATGCCCGACCTCATGGGCCAAGCGGAACAACAGTGCCCGATCATTCGTGCAGGTCCCACCGAAGAGGTTGCCATTGGCACGGATGCGTTGACCGAGGACGAAGGCACCGCCGCCAGAACGCTTGCTATTCCAAGGGAACCTGAGCCAATTGGAACGCCGAGGTAACACGCGGCGGTTTTCCAAAAGCGTCACCGGCACACCGGAAACCGCGTGCAACATAGCGGTCGTTGCCGGGTTCATGCTCCCGTCGTCCTTCAGGATCGACATGCAGCGAAGATCATACGTTCAACGCATCTGACAGGCTGGCACATATGCGAACGTGGCACGTAGCTTGATCGGAACGGATGTCGCATCGCCATTACCTTCGTGCGGCATTTCCTTAGAACATCACCCGAATCATGAAGAAATTTCTTGTTCCCATCGTTCTGCTCGGTCTTGTAGGCATGATCGCCCTATGGGCCATGGGCTTCTATAACAGTGTCATCGGCCTGCAAGAGGATGTAGCCAAGCAATGGAGCAATGTGGAGAACGCCTATCAGCTCCGTGCCGACAAGACCAAGAACCTGGTCGAGATCGTGAAAGGTGCCGCCGACTTCGAAAAGGAGACCTTGACACAAGTGGTGGAGGCCCGTGCCAAGGCCACGAGCGTGAACGTCGATGCCGGTGATCTTTCACCCGAGAAGATCCAAGCGTTCCAGCAAGCGCAGGACCAGTTCAGCGGTGCGTTGTCACGCTTGCTCGTTACAGTGGAACGCTATCCTGAACTGAAGGCGGTGAAGGGTTTCCAGGATTTCCAGGTCCAGTACGAAGGCATGGAGAACCGTATCGGGGTGGAGCGTCGGAAGTACAATGATGTGGCCCGCGAGTTCAACACACGCATCAAGCGCTTCCCGGGCAATATGATGGCGGGCTTCTTCGGTTTCAGTGAGAAAGGCTACTTCGAGGCCCAAGAGGGTACCGAGAACGCCCCGGATATCTCCTTCGAGTGAGCCTGCCTACGGCTGAACGATTCCTCACGGATGCGGAGAAGAAGCAGGTAAAGGCTGCGATCGCCGCGGCCGAGCTGCGCACTTCGGGAGAGATCCGCGTACATCTAGAGGACCATATCGAAGAGGACGTGCTGGACCATGCGGCGTTCGTTTTCGAGGAGCTGGACATGCACCGCACGCGGGACCGGAACGGTGTGCTCATCTACCTCTCCGTGGTGGATCGCAAGGTGGCCGTGATCGGCGATGCGGGCATCAATGCGGTCGTCCCGGAAGGCTTTTGGACGGATGTGGTGGCCATATTGAAATTGCACCTCGCTGCAGGCCACCATGGACAAGGGATCGCGGAGGCCGTCCATCACGTGGGTGAGAAATTGGTTTCGTTCTTTCCGCTCCTGCACGATGATACGGACGAACTCCCCAACGAGATCAGCTACGGCAAGCGATGAAACGTTTGCTCATCATACCGGTCGTGTTCCTGACCGCAACGCTCTTCGCAGCGCGATTCGACTGCAGTATCGAGCCACCCAAGGAACGCGACCAGAACAAGTTGGTCTGGCAGTACACCGAGTTCCTTTCCTCCTCCGAAGAGGCAAGGCTCAATGCCAAACTGGTCGGGTTCGCACGAGAGACGAGCAATAGGATCCTGGTGATCGTGGTGGATACCTTGTGCGGGCTTCCCGAATCCGACCTCGCGTTCGGGATCGGCGAGCGTTGGGGGATCGGCGATGCCAAGTTCGATAACGGCATCGTGTTCCTGATCAAGCCCAATGGTCCTCCAGGGCAACGCAAAGTGTTCATTGCCACTGGCTACGGCCTGGAAGGTGCCATTCCCGA
>JAGQVV010000102.1 GCA_020437805.1 Flavobacteriales bacterium | reverse complement strand
GCACAAGCACGAGGATCACGATGAGCGCGCCTTCGACCAGGTTGGTCTCTACGGTCGCGATCGCCCGTGACACCAGATCGGCACGGTCCAGATAGGGATCCACCTGAAGTCCTTCCGGTAGGGAGCGTTCCACTTCCTTCATGCGCTCCTTCACTGCAGTGACCACTTCGCTGGCGTTCTCGCCGCGCAGCATCATGACGATCCCACCGACCACCTCACCTTCGCCGTTGCGGGTCATGGCCCCATAACGTGGTGCGTGACCCAAGCCGACCTTCGCCACATCGCTCACCAACACGGGTGCTCCATGTTCCGGAGTGCGCACCACGATGCGGCCGATATCATCGATGCTTGTGGCCAAGCCCAGACCGCGGATATAATAGGAGTTCGCACCACGTTCGATATAGGCCCCTCCGGTATTCGCGTTGTTGTTCTCAAGCGCCGTCAACAGGTCCTCCACATCGAGCCCCATCCCCTGTAAGCGTATCGGATCCACTGCAACTTCATATTGTTTCAAGTAGCCTCCGAAGCTGTTGATCTCCGCCACTCCGGGTGTTCCCATCAAGCGCCGAGCGATGATCCAGTCCTGAATCTCGCGAAGCTCCATCGGCGAATAACGGTCCTCGTAGCCAGGCGCCGCATGGATCACATACTGGTACACCTCTCCCAGTCCGGTGCTGAGCGGAGCGAGGTAGGGTTGTTGCACACCCGTGGGCATGTCTCCGCGCACCAGTTGCAGCCTTTCGTTCACCAGTTGGCGTGCCAAGTACGTATCGAACCGATCGTTGAAGACGAGTGTCACTTGGCTTACACCGAAGCGCGAAATGCTGCGCAATTCGATCACCTCGGGCAAATTGCTCAAGGCCAATTCGATGGGATAGCTCACGAACTGCTCCACCTCCAAAGTGGCCAGGGTAGGCGCAATGGTGATCACCTGAACTTGATTGTTGGTGATATCCGGTACAGCATCCACAGGCAAGCGTACTGTGGCTCGCACACCAAGGGTTATGAGCAGCAGGACACCCAGTCCGACGACGAGCTTATGCCTGATGGAATATTGAATGATCCGTTCGATCATGGGTTCATGGATCATGCTGAACGATGGTTCCTGCGACAGGTCACCGAACAGCGTTCGACAGTAAGGGATACATTGGTCCTGAAGCGCTGATACGCCCCCTGATAACCGAGCCAGGACCCTTCGGATCGCCCGGTGCTATCCAATTCAGCCTCTTGGAGGCTGGATCAAGCCACGGGTATGGCCCGGTAATGTATCGGCCACGGATGGTAGCCCAGTGAGCACGGTCAAAGCACCTTGACAGAAACTGGTGGCACTCACCGGTCGGGCCATGAATATCGGGACCAGGCTACCGTCCGCTGCACCATGGTGGTGGTGATAGGGCAATCCATCGTGCTCGGTATCGCAATCCTCCTCATGGCCAAGACCCGCATAATGCTCCTCCAAAAAACGGGAGAGGGAAAGATCCTCTTCTACCATGCTGTGCTCCACGAAATGGCCGATCAGCAGCGGAAGCTTGAGCAGTTCAGGCCCCAGCAGGTACGCTTGTACCCATAGGAGGATCATGCCTACGAGAATGGATCGACGCATAGCGAACACGAATCTAAGCCTATGCTCGATACGGAGAGGTGAGCCATGTCACCTTATTCGGCCCGCACGATCCAATGGATCAATGCACCTTTGTGGCTCGATCACGAGGAATGTTCTCAAAAGCGTGTGAATATGCGATCCGGGCTGTGGTTTGCATCGCAGGTTGCGGTTATGAAGGACGGCGTATGGGACTGAAGGAGATCGCGGAACGGACCGACTCCCCTGAAGCGTTCACGGCGAAGATCCTTCAGAAGATGAGCCGCGCGGGATTGGTCCTATCCATGAAAGGCCCTGGGGGCGGGTTCGAAGTGACCCCTGAACTCGCGAAAAAGGTGCGGTTGAGCGATATCGTTTCAGCTATTGATGGCGATCGGATCTATACGGGATGCGCTTTGGGCCTATCCCAATGCAACAGCGAAAAGCCCTGTCCCTTACATGATCATTTCATTGCTGTACGTGAGGACCTGCGCACCATGTTGGAAGGCACCACATTGCAAGATCTGGTCGATGGCCTCCGATCCGGGAGCACCTTCCTGAGGCGCTGACCTTCGTCAGCTAGTATCGGACTTATTTGTCCTTTATTTGACTCCAACTTTGGATGAGTCGATATCTCATCCGAATTGAGCAACAATAAATGCTACCAGAGTGGTGGCGAAACGACCAATTCCCATGAACATCACACCAGAACAGACCATCGGATCCATCGTGGCCGAGGACTATCGCGCCGCAGCCGTTCTCACGGCCAAAGGCATTGACTTCTGCTGCAAAGGCGGCCGCAGCGTGGAAGAGGTATGCCGAACAAAAGGCATCGACCCCGATGCGTTGACCAAAGAGATCCAGGACCTGTTGGCCCGGGATACACAAGCAGGTTCCGACTTCAAGAGTTGGACCATGACCAAACTCGTGGACCACATCGAGTATATGCATCATGGGTACGTGAACCAGCGCGTTCCGATCATTCAACAATCCTTGGAAAAGCTGTGCAAGGTGCATGGCGATAGGCACCCCGAGCTGTTCGAGATCGCGAAAGAATTCAATGCATGTGCTGGTGCCATGGCCGCACACATGAAGAAGGAGGAGTTGATCCTGTTCCCATTCGCGCGAACACTCGAACGTTCCCAGCGTGACGGGACCCCGCTTCCCACACCGCACTTCGGAACAGTGAACAACCCGGTGCAAATGATGATGGAGGACCACGATGCCGAAGGTGAGCGCTTCCGCCGCATAGCAACTCTGAGCAATGACTACGTAAACCCGCCCGATGGCTGCGCTACGTACAGTACGGCGATGAACATGCTGAAGGAATTCGAGGAAGACCTGCACCTTCATATCCACCTGGAGAACAACATCCTCTTCCCACGTGTGATCGCACTTGAAAAGGAACTGACAACAGCTTGATGCCCAGCATCCAGTTCCTTATAGCCGCATTGGTGGAGGGACTGTTGCGCAACATGTCCCTGCAAATGCTTGGGATCTGGCACGTACCATGAATACCTTGGCAACGCCGCCACAGGTCCAAGCTGCTCGAGTTGTGGGCAATGGAGGTACAACGTTGACAAAAAGAATTCCGGTCGTTCAAGGTATTCCGCTATGCTGAAGTGGAACAGCGCACGTCGTAGGATCGCTTCAAATAACATGACCTTTGCCATATACCCGCTGTGAACGGAACGATCACCATACGCTATTTCGGGCAACTCGCGGAGCACACGGGCCTTGCCGAGGAGAACCTGCGACTCCCCAAAGGAACCAGCGTGGGGGCGCTACGCGCTTTATTGAGTGAAAAGCATCCCACACTAAGGGACTTGCGCTACCGATCCGCCGTTGACTCCACACTGTGCAGCGACGAACACATCATCGATGATTGCCGTGAGATCGCCTTGTTCCCGCCCTTCGCTGGTGGATGAGGCACAAACAGAACATGGGACGCTACGATCGACAGATCACGCTCGCACAAGTCGGCTTCGACGGACAAGCACGCCTTCGACAGGCCCGTGTACTGGTGGTGGGAGCCGGTGGGCTGGGCTGCCCTGCACTCCAGTACCTGGTTGCTGCAGGGGTCGGGTGCATCGGGATCATGGATGGCGATAGCGTGACCATTTCCAACCTTCATCGACAACCCTTGTTCAATGCTGGGGATGTGGGGCGCAAGAAAGCGATCATCGCAGCTGAACGGTTGGGCGCCCAGAATCCCGAACCTGGAATTTCAGCCCTCCCCTACCATCTTTCCCCGGCCAACGCGCTCGAGACCATCAGTTGCTACGACCTGGTATTGGACTGCACCGATGACATCCCGACCCGTTACTTGGTCAATGACGCATGCGTGCACGCTGACAAACCGTTCGTACACGGATCGATCCATCGATTCGAAGGGCAGGTCTCCGTGTTCAACCATTCGAACGGCCCCACGTATAGATGCCTCTTCCCCGATCAGCCTGAGCGCGAGCAAGTGCCGAGTTGTGCAGCCTCGGGAGTGCTCGGCGTGGTGCCCGGCACGATCGGATGCTTACAAGCCACCGAAGCGCTCAAGGTGCTCCTTGGCATGGAGGGCATCCTTCGTGGTAAGCTATTGATCCAGGACCTCATCGGCCAGTCCGCGCGTACCATATCCTTCCAACGGAACCCTGAACAAGTTGGAATTGCCATGCGACGGGACTTGTCTTCACCACAAGGTGAAGTACCTGCATGCAACGTTCCGGGAGCGGACGTCATCACCGTAGAAGAATTGCACCATGCCTTGGAACGCAACGCACCATGGCAGTTCTTGGATGTGCGTGACCAGCATGAAGAACCGCGAGTGGAGAACCTCCAAGGTCATCACATCCCTGTACACGAATTGACGACACGCATGGGTGAGCTTGATCCCGATCGGCCTATCCTCGTCTACTGTCAAAGCGGCACCCGCAGCACGTTGGCGGTGAAGGTGCTACGGGAACAGGGCATGATCGACGTACTTTCACTTGAAGGAGGTGTGCTCGCATGGATCTCCGAATTCCCAGGAACCGAACCCGTGGACCATGTCAACTACAGAAAAGACCACCGAGCTGAAGAATATCTTCATCGAAGGAGCGATCGCGCCTGAACGCATTGCGACATCCATTGCCAACCATCAGACGAAGACCGGGATCGGTGCGCATGACATCTTCCTGGGGCAGGTCCGTGCGGATACCATCGGCACATCCACGGTGTCCGCGATCGAATACACGGCCCATACGGACATGGCCAACGCGGAGATGCAGAAGATCCGCGAAGAAGCCTTCGCGCGTTTCGGCCTCACATGCATGCATGTGTACCACAGCCTCGGTGCCGTGAGCGCTGGCGGGATCTGTTTGTTCGTGTTCGTGTCATCTCCCCACCGACAGGCCGCCTTCGACGCTTGTCGATACATCGTCGAGAACATCAAGGAACGCTTACCTGTCTTTGGAAAGGAGATATTCGCAGATGGCGGACATCAGTGGAAGGAGAATCGTTGATCATGGAGAATGAATGATCGTTCCGAACAGACCCGAGCGTGCATGAACGACATTACGCATAAGGCCAGCACCTTGCGGGAGGCCAAAGCCCAAGCGATCGTGCGCACCAGCGCTGGTACAACGATCGAGGCCATACGCAACAAGACCGTACCCAAGGGTGATGTGTTCGAAATGGGCAAGGCCGCTGGTCTTTTAGGTGTGAAAAGGACCGCTGACCTATTGCCTGACTGCCACCCGATGCCAGTGGAATGCGCACAGGTGGAGTATGCCATCGAAGGCTTGGACATCATCATCACGATGTACGTGAAGACGATCTACAAGACGGGCGTGGAGGTGGAAGCGATGCATGGTGCCTCGGTGGTGGCCCTCACACTGTACGATATGCTGAAGCCCATCGACAAAGGCATCGAGATCCACAGCATCAAACTACTGGAGAAGAGAGGGGGCAAGAGCGACTACACGGACCGTTTCCGGCGCGACCTTAAAGCCGTGGTGGTGGTGTGCTCCGATTCCGTTGCCGCAGGGAAGAAAGAGGACCGTGCCGGAAAGACGATCATGGCCAAACTGGAACAAAGCGCCGTGGTGATCGATGAATACGTAGTGGTCCCCGATGAGGTGGAGCCGATCCAGGCAAAGGTGAAAGAGGCGGTGGCGCGTGGCGTGGACATGGTCATCTTCACCGGTGGAACCGGACTTTCAGTGCGTGATGTGACGCCTGAAGCGCTGAGGCCATTGATCGAGCGCGAGATCCCGGGTGTTATCGAAGCGATCCGTGCATACGGTCAACAACGGACACCATACTCCATGCTTTCGCGGTGCATCTCAGGAGTGATCGGCGGAACTCTGGTGCTCGCCCTTCCTGGCTCAACGCGCGGGGCTTCGGAATCCATGGACGCCGTATTCCCCCACCTGCTCCACGTCTTCAACGTCCTTTACGGCGCACGACACGAGAGATAAGGGCTCCCGGACCATGGTATCCGGAGGTAACAGCCACGAGGAAAACTCCACTGGTCCCTTGCTCCAAAAAGGTCCTATTCACAGAACGCAACTGGAAGGATGACAGGAAGTCGTGTTAGGCAACCGCACCCTCCTATTGGGACCGCTCCGTTGGTGAACGCATATGCACTACCCACGAGCAAACATTTGTATGCTGTAAGAGCGATCAGAAATGGTCATTAGTAGGATGCTTATCGCCATAGTGATTAACACCGGTTTCTTTGATGCGACCCGCTCTAATGACACCTCGTACCGTAGCACGGACGCTCGAACTGCGAGATGATCATGACGAGTGAGCCGACCACGTACCTGTATCCAATATCGAAGAGAACAATTGAAACTGGCCCACTGAGTTCCGGGCTATACATGCGTAACCTGAACAACGAAGGAAAGGGGTCCGCACACGAACGGTACGCGACTGACCGACCTCTCAATTGTTCAGTGCCCCCTGCTCGATCCAGTCGTGGATCGTTTGTAGGTCCTCGGCATTGAGCGTGGTGCCGTTCGGCGGCATGGTCAGACCGTAGCTCGGTGATCCGGAGACCTTGTGCCATAGTACGGACGCCGCAGCATCGCCGGGAACGATCCGTAGCTGAGGCACATAGCCTGTGGTGGTCACGTTCACCAAGTTGGTATACGCTTCCGTGACCCCAAGGTCCAGCCCACCCATAGTGGGGTGACAATTCCAGCAGTGTTGGGTGAAAATGGGCAGCACCTCACTGCTGAAGTATGCCGTATCGATCGGCTCCCCCGGTTCCGTTACAGGGCTGGGGATGAATATCGGCCCTTCGTCCTTAGCGCAACCCACGGCGAGCACCATGGCAAATGCGATGATCCAAGAAGGTGAATGCGAGCTCATGAACGCGGTTTCTTGGGCTTCACGAACAATGTTCGAGCAATGTTGAAGCCGAGCAATACGTAGCCATCATCATAACGTGTGGTCGGCGTGGTGTACAGGTCCTGCTCCAGGATCTGCGAACTACTCGCCACGATGATCTGGAACACATGGCCGAGGGTGGCGATCTCGTACGCCAACGCAAGCGGATCCAAGTGGTCCTCCGGTTGCTGGCCTACCAGAGTGGGTGCGTATTCGAAGAGGATGGAACCCTTGGTGGAGACCTTCACGCGACCACTTATCGGCATGGCCACGGTAAGGTTCTCCATCCCCTCGGACACAAGGTTCCGATATACTGCAGCACCTGCGATCTGCGCAGAAAAGACATCGCTGAAACGCCGTGCGATGACCAGTTCCGTATTGTACTTGAATCGGTGCTTCGTTTCGTAGACGAAGGGCGTAACACCGTCCGCGTAGTAGAAGTTGCTCCCCAACGAAGGGAAGTCATCCGTCATCACCGCCGTATTGAAATAGCCGGTCATTGAAACAGGCATCCGATCATCCTCGGTTTGCCGCAGCAACCGTCCTTTCGCGGAAAGGTCCCAGGTCTTGCCATACTTTCCTCTTCCGATCTCCAACTGAAGGCGATCCGTGAGGGCGTACTGGAAACCGAAGCGGATGTTGGCCGGCAGATCCAGTCCGAGGAAGGACTTGAACCATTGCTCATCCGGTGACACTGCGCCAAAGCGGTGTTGGATCATGAATCCGAATGACCGCTTTCGGGGTACCACTTCAACGGTCTGCGAGTTGATGACCTGCGTCCACGAGAAGCTATTGGAGACCAACTCCGGTGCTTCTTGGGCCGATGAAGTATGGATCAGAAGGGCGAAGAACCCGCCAAGCGTGCATCGGCCCAGGACATGGTGGAATCGCATCATTTAGTGGTCTGCTTGAGTGTGCGCAGGTAGTGCACTGCGGCCCAGCGCTGTTCTTTCGAGATCACCTGTTCATAAGAGGCCATTTCACCACGGCCATGCGTGATCTTCCAGTAAAGCGCGCCATTGGTCTGTGCCTGTACCACGGCCGATCCGAGATCCGCTGGCTGCACATTGAGCGCTTCCGCGTTGGGTCCGTCGCCCTTCCCGCTCATTCCGTGGCAGGTCCAGCAGAGTGAAGTGAAGATCTTCTGCCCCTTCTGCACGGCTTTCGGATCATTGGCCAAGGGGTCCACAAGCGCATCGGCCTCGGGTGGTGCTTTCCACGGCTCGCCGACCGCTGGCAACAGTTGGAATGCGAGCACCGGGAACAACAGAAGCAGTAAGGTCATCTTGTAAGCCATGGTCACGATCCGGTGTTCGTTCGTTGGTTCATCACCAATAGGTCCAACGCCTGTTTGGCGCGAGTGTGATCAGGATCCAAACGAAGCGCTTGGACCAGACTTTCCTGGGCGGCCACCGGCTCACCGGTTCGTGCTTGAGCCACACCCAAGGTGTAGCGGATCTGTGCATCGGCGGGTCGCAATTCAGCCAAGCGCTGGTACTGTTCCTTCGCCTCGTTCCATCGTCCGTCACGCAGCAAGAGACCTCCGAGGTTGTTGCGCACCAGCAATTCATCCGCACCCCGATCAAGCGCTTGTTGCAACAACGTGATGGCTTGCTGTTCCGATCCGGTGCGAGCTTCCAAGGCGGACCACGCCAAGAGCGGCCGAGGGTCGTTCGGAAGACGAGCTGCTGCATCCGCATACAAGCGTTCGGCGGTCGGGGCATCGCCTTGTCGAGCGCGAACATCAGCCACTGCCAACGCAGCAAGTCCGAGCAATTCCTCATCCCGGCTATGCGGCCTCACAGCGCCTGATTCCAGTGTGCTTTCCCAGATCGCAATGGCTTCTTCGTTGTTCCCCGCTGCGCTAGCAAGTTCCCCTAGGCGGTAACGTGCTTCAACATGCGCTGGATCCTCAGCGATGATGTCATTCAATAATCCAACCGCCTTGGCCCGATCACCCGATAAGAGGTACAGGTTGGCCAGTTCCTTGCGCCGGTCGATGGGTTCGATGAGACCGATCGAGAGGGCTCTCTCGTAGTGCCGTATGCCGTCCTGCAATTCCTGTGGTGAGGCCGCCACGCCTTGCACGGTTCCCAACGCGGTGAAGACCGACCGCCCTTTCCACGTGTGCCATTGCACGGTTCCACTATGTGCCAACAGGATTACGAGCGCGACCGTGAACACGCCGAATGCCCATCCCTTCACGCGCGTTGCGCCATTCATTTTCAAGACCTGACCACGCAATTGGAACGTGCCGGAACGGATGAAGCGCCAACCGAGGAGCAACAGATAGGCCGTGCAGACCGCTAGCCCCACAGCGAGCAGGAATGGTACGGCATCATAGAGCCCGCGGTAGATGAAGACCGAGATCAGGAATGCGACCAACATGAACAGATCCTCCTGCAAGCTGAAACTGAAACGACCTGTGTAACTGCCCATCGGATGTCCCTTCCGGAACAGGGGCGGCATGCGGAACCCGTATTGCACAGCTTGCTCCGGACATGCAGCGATGCAGTCGAGATCCTTCAAACAGCGCGGGTTCGTGACCATTCCATGCACGGCCAGTTCCTGGTGCACGAGGATATCGGAAGAGCAGGCCTTGGTGCATAGGCCACAGCTGGTGCAATCCCCCGCAAGCACGATGCGACCGGGTGCCAATTGATCGGCGATCCCGAAGAGCGCCCCGTACGGGCAGGCTTGAAAGCAGAAGCCACGGCTACCCAGCAGGTACACGATGGCGAAGCCGCAGATGAAGAAGGTGAATACGGCCACACCTGGTGGGGGCAGATTGCGCCAGAAGTTGTCCGTGGTGAAAGAGGACCAACGAGAGCTACCTGCTTCCACCACCTCGAGCGGTGCAGCTTCAACCCCGTGGAACAGCCCAAGGATCTGCGGCCAAATGAACAGGTAGAACATCACCGCGATGGGTAGCCAGATCAGCGTGCGCGAGCGGATCGGCTGTCTACGGATACGCAACTTGTCCATGAGCCAACCGCAGGTGTCCTGGAGGGCCAGGATGTGACAGCCCCACGAGCAGAAGAATCGACCGAAGATCAAGGTGGCCACCATCACCACTGCCATCAGAATGAAGCCCGCGGTGACGATCCCTTGATGTATCGTGTACATCACTTCATTGAACTCCAAAGGCGCGAGCGTGCGGCCCTTGATCTTCCAGTGCACGAAATGGGCGATGAAGAGGACGTGGACGCCGATCAGGGTGGCCACTCGCCACTTCTCGAACGATCTGTACTTCGTCACCTCCATCGCCCCTTTCCTTCGTCGGGTATTACTGGACCACCACTCTACGCGTGAACCGTCGTCCAGCGAGGTCGATGTTCAGCGTATACAGGCCGGTGGAGAGCTTTTCAATGTCCATCGGGTGTCTCCAGTTGCCGCTCGGCGCCATGGTATTCTCTGCGAACACTTGGCGTCCCAAGGCATCGAACAAACCGAGTTGAACACGCGTATCAGCGATCAGGTGCAAGGAGAGCGTGAATTGCCCGTTGTTCGGGTTCGGGTACACCTCGACCCCCCGTAACGGCAAGGCCTCTGCGATTCCTGTGCAGACCTCGACCTCGACCTCCACCGGCGTGCGTTCGCTTTCACAGGACCCACCACCGATCTCCACTTCCCAATCATAGAAGTAGTAGTAATATCCGGAACCGGATGTAGAACCTGTGATCGTGGCCACATTGCCAACTGCATAAGGGTAGGCCACACCTCCGTTGTTTCTCCACAGGTCGGTGGTCCCGGTGAGCATTAGGCGGTAGTTCAGTCCCGGTTCCACGTCGATATCGAGGGGGACCCTTGAGGAGCCGGCCGGAACGAAGACGGAACGGCTCGCTTGCAGAACACCGACGTCACTCACCAACTCGATGGTGCGCATGGCTGCACTTCCTGCATAAACCAGCACGGACCGTAGTGTGAACGCCGCGTGGGCATCAAAGAGGATGTACTGGTCCCCGGCATGATAAGCACCTCCACCAGAGTCGTCCAGCTTACCGCCGTTCATGATCACACCTTCCTCCGTGCTGCGATCCGCCACGAAATAGGTCGTATTGGTGTATAACGGTGGGGTGATGAACTGGGCCTCGGTTCCCACTACGTTCCCGACCGCGTCATACCAGATCGGGTCGGCTGCACCTACGCTCAATTCGGTACTGGACCCCTCGCACACGATCGCTCCCGCTGCAATAGGCGCATCAGGACGCGACAGCTCGGTGACAGTGAACGGTGCCGACGTCGCCGTACCGCAATACGTGGTCACTTCCACGGTGTATGTCCCAGGCCCTGCCATGATGGAACTGGTGGTTGCACCTGTGGACCACAAATAGGACAGACCTGCATTCGCTTGCAAACGAACCTCCTGTGCAGGGCAACGGAACGCCTGCTCATCCGACGTGATCCGGGCTAGCGCAGGGTCAGAGGAACCTTGCTGCGTGAGTGTGATGGGCACTGCTGTCCAATTGTTCTCCTCGTTCTCCTCGCGCACCACGTCGAGCGGATCAACCTCGTAAACGATCCAGTAGTCGCCATTGCAGGTGCTGGAAGGAATGTCGATCCACATACCATCCAGATACTCACTGTAGATATCCGTGTAGCCTGAGGAGATCCCTTGGCGGACCATCCCACAACCGTAGTTGCCACCACCCAGTCCATAGTTCGGGAAATCAGGAGCGGTCATGTTGTTCCCGGCGTTGTACCGCGTATTGTCATCCTTGCAATGATTTGCTACCGACCCGTCGGAGCAGCTGTTATAGTCCATCAGACAGAAGCCCAACTTGTAGCCTTCGTTGATGATCGGCCATTGCCTTGGGTCGCTCACGCCTTGTTCCTCCATGCGCAGACTGTAGATGCCCCATTGATCGAAATGGGTATGTCCGTGCGTGGGATGATAGGTCATCCCTTGTGGCATCACCCGTTCCGCGGAGGTCATCGTCGACCCGTTCTTATGGTAGATGCGTTGAGTGGTGAGCTGTTTGGCCATTCCGCCGTTGGGGCAGGCGAACTGTTGCGATGCGCTCGGGTCGTACACGGTGAACGTGTCGGTACCGCAACTGAAGCGGCGATAGCCGTTCAGATCCACTCCGCGAACCTCCAAAGGGCCATGCCCGATATTGGGCGTGGAGCCTGTGACGAAAATGCGCCCGTCCTGTTCGTTCGGTCCATTCAGGTAGTTCATGATCCCGTACCATGAAATGGTCATGTCCGGCAGCAGATCACAATTGGAACTACCATCCGGACACTGACAGGAAGTTGCATTGCTCGTGGAACACTGCGCAACTGCAGGCTGCGAAGTGGTGTACATCAAAAGGAGCAGGATTAGGAGCGTTGACCGTATCATCATGGGTTTGGATGTTGAGGTGTGAACCAGCTACCGGGACCGACCGATCTTGGTCGTGTGGTCCAAATGTATCCATGTTGTGGAACTTTTATATGATTTGTATCATCTTTTTGTTACGATCGGGTGTGGACCTTTGCTGCACCGACCCAAGCTCCAATGCCTCAACCACACATGCATTCCAATTTCCATCCGCGCGGATGGGTCATCGGCGCACTGTTGACATCCTTCCTTCTCACATCTTGCCAGAAGGATGGTCCGACGGAACCTACCTCCCCAACTATAGCAGCGCCCGACGCCTCCGTGACCCTTCGGATCGAGCCCCACATTGACGGTGCGGACCTTCGCTTCGATTCAATGATGTATATCACTCCTGGCAATTTGACCTACAGTGTGTCTCGCGCGGAGTACTACATCAGCCGGATCGTGCTGCACGGTACCAATGCCACACCGAACGACACCTTGACCGGACCGTTCCATGTGTCAAGCGCCGCACCTTCGGAGTTCTTCTTGGGTGCTTTGCCCGCCGGGTCCTATTCCGGAGCCGAACTCTTGCTCGGGTTGACGCCCGACCTGAACATTACTGGAGGCTTGCCCAACACCTTGGAGAACATCAATATGGCTTGGCCGGAGCCCATGGGCGGTGGATATCACTTCATCAAGTTCGAAGGGCATTTCCTCAACGGCGCTTCCTCCGTGGGGTTCGCCATGCACATCGGGAACAACATGAACCTGCCGCACGCGAACATGACACGGTCTTTGACCCTGGACGGTGGCTCCGGCACGCTGGCCCTACGCTTCAACCTGAACGAAATGTTCCGCACACCGCATGACTACGATCTGGTGAATGGCAACTACTCCATGGGAAGCATGATGCTGATGACGCTGTTGAAGGAGAACGCTGCCGATGCCTTCACCCTTGCATACCTACCATGATGCGGACCAAGACCCTGTTGGTCACCCTACTGTCCATCTCGGTCCTTGCTTGTAAGCAGGACAATGAAAACGAACTTGGACCACCGTTGGGTAGCACGACCCCATTCGGCCTTCAAGCCCCCTATTACTTCCCTGTACTTGAAGTACCTGCCGACAACCCGCTCACGAACGAGGGAATCGAACTGGGCAGACGCCTCTACTACGACACTTTGCTCTCCACGAACGGCCCGTTCAATGGTCGATCCTGCTCCGGCTGTCACCACCAATCCAATTCCTTCAGTGTTCCGACCACTGGCCGCGCTGTGCTTCCCCACGTGAACCTCGCGTGGAGCCGCAATTTCCTTTGGACAGGAAAGGTGAGCGGAACCTTGGAGGATATCATGCGATTCGAGGTGGAAGAATTCTTCCAAGTGGATGTAAGCGTACTCCAGTCCCGTTCGGACTATGTGAGGCGCTTCGAACAGGTATACGGCGAAGAGACCATCACGCAAGAATTAGTGGCCAAGGCGCTGGCCCAGTGGTTCCGACGCATGTCCTCTGCCAACAGCAAGTTCGATCGCTATCTGATGCATACCGACGTGCTCAGCGATGCTGAACTGCGCGGAATGATGATCTTCCAAACGGAAACCGGTGACTGCTTCCATTGTCATGGATTGCCATTGATGTCGGACAATTCATTCCACAACATCGGGCTGGACGCGATATTCACCGGAGAGCACCAAGGCCGCTACCTAGTGACAGGTGACCCTTCGGACCTTGGGGCCTTCAAGGCACCGACCCTGCGGAACATCGCCTTGACCGCACCGTACATGCACGATGGACGATTCACCACGCTTGAGGAGGTCGTGGATCACTACAACTCCGGAGTGAACCCATCACCGACCTTGGACCCGTTGATGACAAAGCCCGGACAGATCACCGAACTGCTGCTAAGCCCAGCACAAAAGGCCGATCTCGTGGCCTTCCTGCACACACTAACGGATGAGGAGTTCGTAAGCGACACGGCATTGGCCAGCCCCTTCCGTTGAACCGAGCTTGGCGCCACCCAAGATCGTGCACGAATATCTTCGCGCGGCACAGCTACGGACATGACCCAGGCCTATTCAAATCATTCCTTCCGCCTATCCGACCTGATCGAGCAGTACTGCACCCCGGAGTGGCGCGAGTTGATGCGCTCCCGCAATACCAGGCAGACCTTCCGCAAGGGCGAAGCGATCTTCAAGCAAGGAGAGGTCGCCGACAAGATGTTCATGATCGAGCACGGTCGGGTGAAGGTGGTGGCGAGCTATAAGAAAGGAAGGGACCGCATCGTTCGCTTGGCCGGCGATGGTGAAGTGCTCGGCCACAGGGGTATCGGCACGGACCTGATCTACACGGCCAACGTGATCGCGCTTTCGGAGACGGAGGTGAACATCATCCCGATGTCCTTGTTCCTCAGCGTGCTCAAGGCCAACAACCTCTTCTGTTACCATTTTCTGCTCTTCTTCGTGGATGAGTTGGGAGTTCTGGACCAACAGGCGCGGGACATCCTGAACATGACCGTGACCCAGCGCGTGGTGAAGGCCTTGCGGATGAACATGGACGCTTTCGGCTTCGACGCGAAGGACAAGAAGCAATTGGCGTTCACCATTTCGCGGAAGGAGATCGCACAAGTGGCCGATACCACCTATGAATCCGTGATCCGGTCCTTGGCTGAATTGCAGGCAATGGAATTGATCGAACTGGCAGGTAAGAAGATCAGGATCCTGAAGAAGAAGGAGCTACTGGCACAGCTTGTTGGGTAAGCTGGGCCCGTATAGCGTGACCTCCATCACCCTCTGCACGTCCCGTTGTGAAGACCTTGGTACCCGCTGCACGGACACTCCCCGGCAGTGCCATGGACATGGACTATTGCATCACACGCACGATCGATACAACGGACCTGATGGCCCTGAAACAGCGCACCATAGAGGCATTGAAGAGCGAAGGCTTCGGCGTGCTCACGGAGATCGATCTACAAGCCACCTTGAAGGCGAAATTGAACAAGGACCACCTGCCCCACCTCATCCTAGGCGCTTGTAATCCTGGCTTCGCTGATCAAGTGGTGACCATGGAACCGCACATCAGCACGATGCTACCCTGCAATGTCACCATACGCCAATTGCCCAACGGAAAGCATGAATTAGCCGCGATCGATCCGGCGGCGGCCATGGGTGGAATCGGCAACCCGGCCATTGAGCCGATAGCCGCGCAGGTGCGCGATGCATTGCAGCGCGTACTGGAAATGCTCTGAGTGCCTCAGCGTTCACTCCGCATCCCACACCGCCCAGCTCGTAGCCGTTTCTTGCAGGCGAACACAATGCAAGCGCGCTGCGACCGGGTTCACCTTGTGCAAGCGGTCCACGATATCGAGCAGGACATTCTCACACGTGGGCTGCCATGATGTGAAGCGCACGCGTGCGAATAGCTCATGGTTCCCATCCACGGCTGCGCGGTCGGTCTCGTGCAACACCAAGGCATGGTCGTAGTAGGCGATCACCGCATCGTTCACGAACAGCTTCAATTCCGCAAAGTCCATGACCATTCCATCCTTGGGATCGCCGGGTTCTTGGCGGGGCATACCCCTCAATGTGACGTCCAGCACGTACGAGTGGCCGTGGATCTGTGCGCACATCCCGTCGTGGCAGTGCAAGGCATGGGCCATCTCGAATGTGAAGCGCTTGGTGACGCTCACAGGCTGGTGCATGGGTTCCCTACTCATGCCAACGGTTCGAAGTGCGCGGTGAAATGCCGCAGGAACCGAGGCTCCTTGGTGATCTTCAGGCCACGCACCTTCTCACGTCCCTTCATGATCTCGGCGAAGGTCTCGACCACGTATTCGATGTGACTTTGCGTGTACACCCTACGGGGAACGGCCAAACGCACCAGTTCCAACGGCGCGGGCTGCAGTGATCCATCAGCATTGTACGTGCCGAACATCACCGAGCCGATCTCCACGGTACGGATCCCAGCCAATTCGTACAGTTCACACACCAATGCCTGACCCGGGTACTCATGCGGCGGAATGTGCGGATACAACTTCTTTGCGTCCACATACACGGCATGGCCCCCGATCGGCAACATCAAGGGCACGCCCAGTTCATGCAGCTTCTTCCCAAGGAACAAGGTGCTCTTGATGCGGTAATCCAAATAGTGCGGATCGAAGATCTCTTGCAGACCGATAGCCAAGGCTTCCATATCGCGACCCGACAAACCGCCGTACGTGGCGAATCCTTCGGTGATGATCAACAGGTTCACACATGCTTCTGCAAGTGCTTCATCCTTCAAGGCCAAGAATCCGCCCATGTTCACCAAGGCATCCTTCTTCGCGCTCATCACAGCACCATCTGTCAAAGCGAACATGCGTTGCGCGATCTCCCGATAGCTCACGCTCTCCATGCCCTCCTCGCGGTGTTTGACGAACCAGCTGTTCTCGGCGATACGGCAACAGTCAAGAAGGAACACTACGCCATGGCGTTTGCAGATCGCGGCAACACCTTCGGCGTTGGCCATGCTTACCGGCTGCCCCCCTCCACTGTTGTTGGTCACGGTCAGGATCACAGCTCCTACATGGCCTTTGTGCTCCTTCAGCAGGTGGTCCAACGCGGCCAAGTCCATGTTGCCTTTGAACGGATGCTGCAACGCAGTGTCCTTGTTCTCCCGAATGGGGATATCGATCGCCGTGGCACCACTGAACTCAATGTTGGCGCGGGTGGTATCGAAGTGCGTGTTGCTGATGAAGACCTTGCCCTCCCCCCCCAAATGACCGTAGATGATCCGTTCCGCAGCGCGGCCTTGGTGTGTTGGCAGGATGTACTGCATGCCGGTGAGGTCGCGCACTTCACGCTCCATGCGTTCCCAACTGCGCGATCCGGCGTAAGCTTCGTCGCCTTCCATCATGCCGGCCCATTGCTTGGCACTCATGGCGCTGGTGCCGCTGTCGGTCATGAAGTCGATGATCACATTGTCGGAGCGCAGCAGGAAGGGATTGTAATGCGCGTCCTTCAGGTATTGCACGCGTTCGGCTTCAGTGCTTACACTGATGGGTTCCACGCTCTTGATGCGGAAGGGTTCGATGATGGTGCGATGTTCCATGAGGCTCTCGGATCACATATGGTCCTTATGAACTATAATTCCTGGTGCCGGGTTTCGAGGGTGATGTCCGGTAGCTATTGCTAGGTTGCGGTCGGCCCAGCACCCGTCGCCACGGAACTCCCGTTGAACCGAAGCTCCCAGGTCACGGGCATGCTGCATCGCAGCATCGCGGCCACGCCGCATAGCTCGTTCTGGGAACGCCGGACCACATTGATCACGGCCTGCTCATCTTCAAGGTCCCCTTCGGCCTCGAACAGGACGTGCGCGGCCACATACACCATGGGCGCACCCTTCGAGAGCTCACCCCGCACGCGCATCGCGAACGACCGCAGCGTGCGGCCATCCATGCGCAGCAGCCCGATCACGTCCATGCCCGTGCATCCCGCCAGTGCCGTTAACACCAATGGCTTCGGAACAGTTCCTTCGTCGGTACCACCCACCCGTTCAGGCACATCCATCACAACCGTATGGCCCTGCACCAGCGCATTGAAGCGCATGCCGTCCATCCACATCGTTTCGATCTCGTGTTCCATTGTCCTTCTCTCGGTCTTTTGGTTTTGGTAATGATCGTCCTGCGGTGGGTTCGCGATCATCGTTGGGCCGCAGCACCCGGCTCGATCGGCTCAAAACGTGCTTGGAAGAAGCGCAGGTACTTGGGTTCATAGGTCATCCGCAACCCCTTGATGGGATCCCGACGTTCGTAGACGCGCTGCACGCTCTCCACGATCACATCCATGTGCGCTTGGGTGTAAACGCGTCGCGGGATCGTGAGGCGAACGAGTTCCAATTCCGGATAGCAATGGTCACCGGTCTCCTTGTCCCGGCCGGCACTGACAATGCCGCGTTCCATCGCGCGGACACCCGCATCGAGGTACAGCTCCGCAGCCAAGGTCTGCGCCGGAAAGGCCAGTTGCGGAACATGGGGCAGGAAGGCCTTTGCATCGAGGAATACACCGTGCGTACCGATCGGTTTCACCATCGGAATGCCTGCATCCAGCAGCTTCTGGCCAAGGTAGAACACCTGCCCCACCCGTGCCCGGATGTGGTCCTCATCCACAGACTCGGAAATGCCGATCGCCATGGCCTCCATGTCTCGCCCGGCCAATCCGCCATAAGTATGTAGGCCTTCGAAGATCACCACTTGGTTGCGCGCTTCCTCGAAGACGTCCCATTCGTTCAGGGCGAGGAATCCGCCGATATTGACCAAGGCATCCTTCTTCGCGCTCATGGTGGCGCCATCGGTCAGCGAGCAAAGCTCCTTCACGATCTCCGCTGTGGCGCGTTGGCCCTGGCCCTCCTCCAACAACTTGATCATGTAGGCGTTCTCCGCCACACGCGTCATATCGTGGATGATGCGGATGCCATGCTTCGCGGTCAGTTCGCGCACTGCCTTCAGGTTCGCCAACGACATGGGCTGACCACCGGCCATGTTGACCGTGGTGGCGATCGAGACATAGGGGATCTTCTCCGCGCCATGCTCCTTGATCACCGCCTCTAATTTCTTCAGGTCCACATTTCCTTTGAAGGGAAAGGTGCTGTTCGCGTCATGCGCCTCGTCCACGATGATGTCCACGAAAGTGCCACCCGCCATCTCCTGGTGCAGCTTGGTGGTGGTGAAGTACATGT
>JAGQVV010000101.1 GCA_020437805.1 Flavobacteriales bacterium | reverse complement strand
GGTGTCGGTGGCATCGGGATGAGCGCGCTCGCTCGTTATTTCCGTAGGCACGGAGCCGAGGTGGCGGGCTATGATCGGACACCGAGCGAACTGACCAATCAATTGTTGAGCGAAGGCATCGAGGTGCAATTCAGCGAGGACCCCTTGCACATTCCGGATAGCTATCGCAACTGTGCGGCCGATCAGGTGCTAGTGGTCCGAACGCCGGCCGTTCCAATGGATAGTGCACTGCTACGGTATTGGGAAGAACGTGGGGCCCGGGTCCTGAAGCGTGCTGATGTCCTGGGCATGGTGACCGAGGATCGACGGACTATCGCAGTGGCCGGGACCCATGGCAAGACCACCGTGAGCACCATGGTTGCGCACCTGCTCACCGTTGGAAAGGTCAAATGCAACGCTTTTCTGGGTGGTATCGCAGCGAATTACGGCACCAATGTGCTGTTGAACGACGATGCCGTCGTGAACGTCGTGGAAGCGGATGAGTACGACCGCAGCTTCCTCAAGTTGTGTCCCAATGAGTCCATAATCACCGCGATGGACCCGGACCATATGGACGTGTATGGAACACCCGAGGCGATGTTCGATGCTTACACCAACTTTGCCATACTGTGTGATGGACCGCTGCTTGTGCATGAACGCATCGCGTCCCACTTCAAGGACCGAAAGAAGGTCGAGACCTATGCGCTGGGGAGCATGGGTACACCACGTGCGGAGCATGTCCGAGTGGAGAATGGCGCCTATCATTTCGACCTCATTGCCGAAGGACATGAATTGCGGGACCTTCGATTGGGAATGCCCGGTCGACATAACGTGGAGAATGCGATCGCAGCTTCGACCGTGGCCTTGCGTTCCGGTGTGGATCCCGAGCTGCTTCGCAAAGGTCTCGACTCCTTCAAGGGCGTTGCCCGACGCTTCCAAACGCGGTTACAGGGACCGCGAGTGGTTCTGATCGACGACTATGCCCATCACCCGAAAGAGCTCGAAGCGTGCATAGGAAGTGTCCGTGAGATGTATCCCGGGAAACGCATCACCGGGATCTTTCAACCCCATCTCTTCACCCGTACACGCGATCTCGCTTCTGATTTTGGGGCAAGTCTCGCCGCATTGGATGAGCTCCTGCTGCTCGAAATCTACCCCGCACGTGAAGAACCGATCGCGGGGATCAACTCCGCTTGGCTGCTCGGTCATGTGAACATGGCCGACAAGACACTTTGCACACATGAGGGACTTCTGGATGAACTCGCCCGGCGCGAAACGCAGGTGGTGCTTACAATGGGAGCGGGTGATATCGATCGGCTCGTGCCCCGCATCGAACGCTTGTTGAACGAACGCAACCGACCATGAACAAGCTCGAACGTCTTGTCCGCCCTATCGGAATAGCACTGGCCTTGCTCAGTGTAATGGCCGCATTGGGCTTCGTGGAGCGTACCGCTGACCGTGCGCCCATCGTTCAATTGAAGGTGCTGGTGGAGGGTGCCGAAGGAATGCACTTCATAGATGAACCGGCCATCCGGCGTGAAGTGCTTGATCAAGGCGTGGCCGTGATGGGGGCTCCCACCGGGGATGTGGATGTGAAGCGTATCGAGCAGCGCCTGCGCGCTATTCCGTGCATTTCGGAGGTTGAGGTGTTCCACACCATGGACGGTACGTTGCATGTCGAGGTCGATCAACGTGAGCCCATTGTACGGGTATTTTCCAGGGATGGTAGTAGCTATTACATCGACAGGGAAGGCTGGACGATGCCGACCAATGCGAACTACACGGCACGTGTTCTGGTCGTGACGGGCGAGATCGATGAACCCGGAGCGAAGGATGGTGTACGTTCGGTCTTCGAGAACGATAGCATACAGCAACTTCACCGGTCCGACGATATCCACCGCTTGGCCACCTTCCTTGCAGCGGACCCTTTCTGGAACGCGATGATCGACCAGGTAGTGGTGAATTCCGAAGGCGATTTCGAACTGGTCCCGCGCATCGGAGCACAACGCATCCTGATCGGTGACGGATCGGACCTGGATCAACGCTTTGGAAAGCTCCGCATCTTCTACGAGAAAGGGATCCCAAAGGCTGACTGGCGACGCTACTCATGCATCGATGTCCGCTTTGCCGATCAAGTCGTCTGCACCAAACGAACAACGCCCTAATACCCCAGCAACAACATGGACAACAACCAAGAGATCGTCGCCGGCCTCGATATCGGAACGACCAAGATCGCCTGCATCGTCGGGCGCAAGAACGAACAGGGGAAGATCGAGATCCTCGGAATGGGCAAGGCCAAATCCGACGGTGTGAGCCGTGGTGTGGTCGCCAACATCCAAAAGACGGTGGAGAGCATCAAAGCCGCCATCCGTGAGGCAGGTGACAGTGCCGGGGTGGACATCGAGACGGTGAACGTGGGCATCGCGGGACAGCACATCCGCAGCATGCAGCACCGTGGAATGAAAATGAGGGAAAGCCTCGAAGAGGAGATCACGCAAATGGACATCGACCAGATCATCGATGAGACGTTCCGCCTTGTGATGCCTCCAGGAGAGGAGATCATCCATGTCCTGCCCCAGGAGTATATCGTGGACAATGAACAAGGGATCCGCGACCCTATCGGTATGAGCGGGATCCGTATGGAGGCCAACTTCCACATCATCAGTGGACAGGTCACGGCAGCGCGGAACATCAACAAGTGCGTGCATCGTGCAGGGCTCAATGTCACTGAGTTGATCCTGGAGCCCCTCGCCAGTGCGGATGCGGTATTGAGCGCTGAAGAGAAGGAGGCGGGAGTGGTCCTCGTCGATATCGGTGGTGGCACCACGGACATCGCTATCTTCTTCGACAATATCATCCGCCACACCGCGGTGATCCCCTTCGGTGGGAATGTGGTCACCGAGGATATCCGCCAAGGTTGCGGTATCATGCGCGATCAAGCCGAACTGTTGAAGACCAAATTCGGCAGTGCACTTGCCGCCGAGAACAAGGAGAATGAGGTCGTGTGCATTCCGGGCTTGCGCGGGCGTGATCCCAAGGAGATCAGTTTGCGCACATTGGCGGAGATCATCCAGAGCCGCATGGAGGAGATCCTTGAGCATGTGCACTTCGAGATCAAGAACAGTGGCATCGAAAAACAGCTCATCGCGGGAGTCGTCCTCACCGGCGGTGGTTCCCAGCTGAAGCATTTGAAACAACTCGTGGAGTACATGACCGGTATGAGCACGCGTATCGGGTACCCGAACGAGCACTTGGCCAAGAGCAATGTGGAGGCCGTTACCAGCCCATTGTACGCTACCGGTGTCGGTCTGGTGATGAAGGGCTTCGACTACCTCGATCGGCACCGTCCACGTGTGAGCGATGGTCACATGAACCCGACGAAGACCACTGTGAAAGGCCACTCAAAGGGTGTGCTTGGCGGTCTCTTCACCAACATCCTCAGCGGTGCCAGCGAGCTGCTGAAAGAGGATGACAACTGAGCGGCCCACTATCCGATAACCCCCGAACCACCTTCTAAACCGTAACGTCATGAAATTCGACCTTCCAAAAGAGCTCGCCTCGATCATCAAGGTGATCGGCGTGGGCGGCGGTGGCAGTAATGCCGTCAATCACATGCACACCCAAGGCATCAAGGGCGTGGACTTCATTATTTGCAATACCGACCGTCAGGCGCTCGATATCAGCCCTGTACCGGTCAAACTGCAACTCGGCATCGGCCTTACCGAAGGCCTTGGAGCGGGTTCCATTCCTGAGCGCGGGAACCAAGCAGCACAGGAGAACATCGAGGAGATCAAGCAACTGCTGAGCTCTCGCACCAAGATGGTCTTCATCACCGCAGGTATGGGCGGTGGAACAGGGACCGGGGCTGCACCGGTGATCGCCAAGATCGCTCGCGAAATGGGCATCCTCACGGTGGGTATCGTGACGAGCCCCTTCCAGTGGGAGGGCCGCAAGCGGAAACACCAAGCGAATACGGGGATCGACGAGATGCGCGATGCGGTGGACACGCTTCTCGTGATCAACAACGATCGCCTGCGTGACCTCTTCGGGAACCTGTCGCTGGACAATGCCTTCGCACATGCCGACAACGTGCTAACGACAGCTGCCCGCGGTATCGCGGAGATCATCACCATGACCGGAAAGGTCAATGTGGACTTCGAGGACGTGAAGACCGTGATGACCAGCAGTGGCGTGGCGATCATGGGCATGTCCGAAGCGGAAGGAGAGGACCGTGCGCTACGCGCTGCACAGGATGCGCTTTCATCACCATTGTTGAACGACAATGACATCCGCGGGGCCAAGTTCGTCCTGTTGAACATCACACACGGTGAGCGCGAAGTGCTGATGGACGAGATCGATGAGATCACCGATCATATCCAGGAAGCCGCTGGAAGCAGTGCCGACGTGATCTGGGGATACTGCAAGGATGAAAGCCTCGGTGACAAGGTGCGTATCACCATCATCGCGACCGGATTCCAGACCAACCCCGACACCGGAACCATTGCTACTGAGCGCAACACCCGAACGGTCATTCCATTGGGTGCGGACATGCCGACAATGATCACCCAGCCGATCGTGAACCCGGTGTTGACGAATGCTCCGGCTGCATCTGTTGCACCACCAGAAGCCGATACCGATCCCACCGAGCCGTATTTGAAACCGATCGAAGCAAAGGTGGAACCAGTGCAACCTCCGGCTGCTCCACAACGCACTTTCGAATTCGAACCAGCTCGTAGGCCAAGTGAGCCGGAAAAGAAAGAGGGATCCTCGCAAACAGCGACCGAGAAGAAGAGGTTCAGTCTGTATGATGATGAGGATCGCACGGAGACGGCGAACACATCGGACGACGCACCACAGCCGGAGGTCAACGAGGCCCGCCTATCGCAAGCCGAGCATCAGCAACGCGTGGAGCAGCGTGTCTCCAAGGTCCGGGAACTGAACCAGCGCCTTCGCACCCCGAACGGGCTGAGCGATCTGGAGCGTGAACCGGCCTACAAGCGGAAGAACATCCAATTGAACGATAGCACCGCGAGCACCGATAGCAACATCAGCCGCTACACCCTCAATGAGGAGACCGATGAGAACGGTGAGCGTCGTGTGGAGTTGAAGCGTAACAACCCGTACTTGCACGACAACGTGGATTGAGTCCCGATCGACGTATATTCACGATTGCACCCAAGGCTCTCACCAAAAGGACCATGTCCCTACAGGAACGCATAGACGCCGACATCAAGTCCGCCATGTTGGCACGCGAGAAGGACCGGCTCAATACGCTTCGTGCCATCAAGAGCGCATTCATGCTTGAACTGACCAAGGAAGGTGGACAGAACGAGCTTGATGATGCAACCGGTATGAAGATCCTTCAGAAGCTTCTCAAGCAACGAATGGAAAGTGCAGCGATCTATCATGCACAGGACCGTGCGGAATTGGCCCAGGAGGAGGAGGCTCAAGCATTGGTGATAGAAAGGTATCTGCCGAAGCGAATGAGCCTTGCGGAGATCCAGAAGGTCGTGGAACAGGTGGTCGGGGAGTTGGGCGCCACCTCCATGGCCGACATGGGCAAAGTGATGGGCAAAGTGAGCGCGCAACTTGCCGGCAAGGCGGATGGTGCCTCCGTTGCCGCGATCGTCAAGGAAACACTCAGCGGATAGCGAACCGTACCCTACACGGTTAAAAAAGCGCGATCGTTCGGTTGCGCTTTTTTCGTTCATGCGCCCGATCGAATTGCACCTAAGCTAGTGTGGGGATCGATGCATTCTCCATTCCGTATGTGTCCCTTTGGTGACCGATATGCATGAACACCCTGTACGTTCCCACATGGTTCAGGAGGATTCCTGCTGCCCGTGGCACTCACCCACCTGATGGGCAGACACAACGGCCCGCCGAACGCAATGGAACGGGATGGTGGATCCGGCCGGTCCATTGTGGAAAGTGCGCTTCGACATCAATGAAGGATGTGCTGGCCTGTCCTCTGATCGGTCGAAGAGAACGGACCGACCGGTCCTAAAAAGCGAAGGGCCCCGACTGCTCGGGGCCCTCCACGCGTTCTGGTGAACGCAGCTTACTTCTTCTTCTTCGTAGCCCGACGAGCAACCTTCTTGGCGGCCTTCTTCGGAGCTGCTTTCTTGGCGGCCTTCTTCGGAGCTGCCTTCTTTGCCGCCTTCTTAGGGGCTGCTTTCTTGGCTGCCTTCTTAGCTGCCTTCTTAGGGGCTGCTTTCTTGGCTGCCTTCTTAGGGGCTGCCTTCTTTGCTGCTTTCTTTGCCATGGCGAATGGGTTTGTTTTGGTCAAACGTAATCGTCAACGAGCACTTGTTACGTTGATCGTTGAAGAATAGTTCACACTTTCTTTTGTTGATATCGTCGCAACGATCGATGCGATCGACAGAGCTTGATCAATCCACTTGCAGTTTGAAGCCCACGCCGTGCACATTCACGATCTGCACGTTCGCGTCACGTTTCAAGTACTTCCGCAAGCGACTGATGAACACGTCGAGACTTCTTCCAAGGAAGTAGGTGTCGTCGCCCCAGACCATATTGAGGACCAGTTCCCGCGGAAGCACTTGGTCTTGATGCATGCATAGCAAGCGTAATACCTCTGCTTCCTTCTTGGTCAACTTGCGTTCTTCTTCCGGGTGGATGAGGTGCAGGTTCCGATGGTCGAACACGTAGTTGCCCAATACGAAACGGTCGCGTGCTCGAGGGTCGTCCGATCGTCCATGTGTGCGGCGAAGTATCGCTTCGATGCGCAGCAGGAGTTCCTCGTGGCTGAAAGGCTTGGTCAAGTAATCATCCCCACCGGACTTGAATCCGGTGATGCGATCCTCCGTCTGGCTCTTTGCCGTGAGAAAGACGATCGGGACCTGGGCATTGATCGATCGGATGTCCTCGGCCAGGCTGAACCCATCCTTTTGTGGAAGCATCACGTCCAACACGCAGAGGTCATAAGGATGTTCATTGAATTGCTTCAACCCCTCCTTGCCATCACGACAGAGATGCACGTTGTATCCCCTTCGCTTGAGGGTGTCCTGCACAACGAAACCCAAGTTCTGATCGTCCTCCACCAGTAGGATGCTCGTCTTTTGGTCGCTCATGGTTCCTAAAGGTTCATGATCATTTCTTTCCGATCCGGCCCAGGGGAAGTATCAAGGAGAAGGTGCTGCCTTTCCCGATCTCGCTCCTGACCGTGACGCGTCCTTCGTGAGCACGAGCGATCTGGTCCACATAATGCAGGCCCAGACCGAAGCCTTTGACATCATGTCGGTTGCCGGTATGCACGCGATAGAAACGTTCGAAAACACGCTTCTGGTCTTCATTGCGAATACCCATTCCATGGTCCTCCACATCGACCTTCAATGTTCTTTGGTCGGACGAGGTTCGTAGGTGGATCGTGCTATCGTCCGAACCATATTTCAATGCATTGTCCACGAGGTTCATGAGTGCGCTGGTCAAGTGCCCTCTGTCACCGATCACCATATGGTCTTGGGCCCGAAGGTCCAGGTCCAATTCCACATGGCGTTCCTGTAGGGGTAGTCGGAAGTGTTCGCCTACTTCCCTGATCACGGCGTGCAGGTCCACTTGCCCTCGTTCCAGGTCCAAGTTACCCTTGTCCAAGGTGGAAAGTTGAAGCACCCGTTCCACTTGTATCCTGAGGCGTTCGTTCTCACTGCGGATGATCCGCGCATATTCCCGTAAGCGGTCGGGCTCTTCAATGATACGAGGGTCGCTGAGGACTTCACTGCTCAAAGCGATCGTGCTGATCGGGGTCTTCAGCTCATGGGTCATGTTCCCGATGAAATCGTTCTTCATCTCGCTCAATTTCTTCTGTCGCAGAATGACCCAAACACTGTAAGCGAAGAAGGAGAATACGATCATGGTGACGATCGCAGGGAACATCCACGTCAAAGCATTGCGTTCGTCGTTTTCCCAAAGCGTACTCGTGCGGTTCGGGAAATACACACCGAAGTAATGCCCGTCCTTGTCAAGCTTCTGGAGTTTGGTGTGTGCCACGGTGTCGGTATTGGTTGTATCCGCTGACACGTAATTGCCATACACGACGCTGTCCGTGAAACAGTCGTAGATACCGTACTCGAAATCCTCTTGGATGTTCCGCCTGCTGAATTCCTTTCGCAACAATGCTTCCAACAAGTATGGATGCAAAGTGTCATTGATCGTGACCGCGAAATAGTTCGGTCGTTCCTGTTTCACGGCATCATACAGGTCGGTCGGATCCTTCGTGATGGAGAGGATCTGCTCGGTAACATCGGTGAGCGCGATCACCACCCGGTCATTGAACTGCTTTTCCAGGTGGGACGCTTGGGTGCGGTTGAGCTCCACTTGGTCCTCATGGTACTGCGATGCTTGGCGCAACCAGAGCAGCTGGATCACCACCACTCCGATCACGCTCAGCGTGGCCAGTAACATCAAGGTGCCTATGGCGCGACGTCCCATGCTCGTATACTGCAATGTTACACCCGGCTGGCCACCAAGACGTTTGGCATTAACAAGCCTTTTACTTTCGCGCCGTGTCGAAGCGCACGTTCTCCCTCTGTATTCTGGCCCTGGTCCTCGTTGTTGCATGGGGCTCCCGGCTGGACGTGATGGAAGTGGATGCGGCGCAATATGCAGGCATGTCGAGGGACATGCTACGAAGCGGTGAGTACCTCCAACTGAAGTTCAGGGGCGAGGACTATCTGGACAAGCCGCCGCTGCTCTTCTGGCTCTCGGCACTTTCGTTCAAGGTTTTCGGGGTGCATGATTGGAGCTATAGACTGCCGAGCATCCTGTTCGCCTTTCTTGGTATCTACTCCACCTATCGCTTTGCGGCGTTGTACCACGGCCAAGGGATCGCTCGAACAGCGGCGTTGATGTTCGGAGGAAGTGCCGCGTTCCTGCTCATGACCAACGACGTTCGTTGTGATACGATCCTCACGGCCACGGTGATCACGGCGACATGGAAGGGCTGCGCTTGGCTTAGGAACGGACGAATGATCGACCTGCTGGCCTTCGCGGTTGCAGTGGGGGGCGGCCTGCTGGTGAAAGGCCCGATCGCTGCCGTGGCCTCTATGCTTGCCGTCGGTGGACAACTCTTCCATACCAAAGCTTGGGGTAAGCTTACCGACCGGCGGCTCGTTCTGGTCCCGATCGTGATCGGGGTCATGCTTTTTCCGATGTGCATCGGGCTGTATGAACAGTTCGGCGTACACGGCCTTCGATTCTATTTCTGGGAGCAGAGCTTCGGCCGGATCACGGGAGAAAATCGTTGGGTCGATGATTCCTCGATCCTGTTCTTCACACATGAATTACCATGGCAGGTTCTCCCTTGGGTATTGTTCATACTTGCCGGTATCCGACTTGACTGGAAGGACCTTGTCGGGGAAAGGAATGCTGCGGAACATGCATCCACGATCGGGGCTTCGTTGGTGTTCGTGGCTTTATCGCTCTCACAATTCAAGTTGCCGCACTACTTGTATGTCACCCTGCCGCTCTTCTCGATCATGGGTGCTCGGGCGTTGCACCGGGTTACGGCTGGGCCCTTGGTCCGTGCGCATTATCTGATCCTATTCCTCCTATGGATACTTGCGGTCGTATTCGCGTGGGTTGTTTTCCCGGATGGTTCATGGCCGTTCCGCATCGCCTCCATCCTATTTCCTTTGCTTGCGGTACCCTATATGCGTCGGGTGGGATCGATACAGGCCTTGGTCCCGGTGAGCTTTGGGATGATCATACTGGTCGGTTCGATCATGAACGGTCATTTCTACCCACGTCTGTTGGACTATCAAGCCAACGCCAAGATCGGGCAATGGGTAGCTGAAAGGAACCTGCCCAGGGACCGCTTTTATGGCTTGCAAGTGAGCGGGACAGCTCTTGATCACTATGCTGGGTACCCGGTCAATTGGCTCAGTAATGCCGGGGAGGCCGAGCAGGCCATCACCCAAGGAACGGTGATATATACCAACGCCGCTGGACGGGCCGATCTATTGGATGCTGGCATTGTCCCGTTGAAGGAAACCCGATCACCGAACTATCCTGTCCAATTGTTAGGATTGGACTTCCTCTTGCCAACGCAGCGGGAGACTACCATCGAAGATCGGTACGTTCTGGAATTCTGAGGGTTACAAGAAACTTTCAGGTTTCAGCGAACCCTATCCAAGGAACGGGTGTTCAATTTTTGGTTCGAAAAACTAAACAAAAAGAATCACACCCTTCCCAACACCCATTCGCATGAGACCAAGAGCTTTTCCACCTCCCGGAATCCGGGCCTTGCTGAGCCGACTGTTAGGCTCGGCCATTCTGCTTCTGATCATAACCACGTCCGCCAAAGCCCAGGACTACTGTGATAGTGACGGAGGTAGCGGTAACATCGTCAACATCGACCGTGTCCTGTTCGCCGGGATCGATAACGTCAGTGGCGACAATAATGGTTACGCCGACTTCAGCGGTATTGAAGCATCCGTACAGACCGGTCAGAGTTATCCGATCTCGTTGGTTCCCACGGGTCCGTTCTTCTTACGTTATCGCTGGCAGGCATGGATCGATTGGAACAATGATGGGGACTTCTCCAACAGTGAACTGGTCCTTCAGCGAACAGGTTTTGGCCAGGAATCGGACGTTATAACTGTTCCGAGCGGGGTCCTTGCGGGCTCCAAGAGAATGCGCGTGAACATGAGCGCATTCACCTATCGTGGAGCCTGTTCTACGTTCACCACGGGTGAAGTGGAGGATTATTCCGTGGTCGTCGTGGAGCAATGTCTCGCTCAAGCCGGGACCCTTGAAGCGGATAAGCCCTTGCTCTGCTTCAATGGAGAGGAGGCTACGCTCGTCGCCAACGTCGTGGAATCGCCGGTGGTTCCTTCGGGTTTCTCCTCACTCTTCGTTCTAACCTCGGGCGAAGGACTTGTCTTGGAGCAGGTGTCCACCGCACCGACTTTCGTGGTTGATGGACCAGGAACATACACCATTCATACATTGGTTTACGACCCAAACACTTTGGATCTCACCATTGTGGAATTCGGTTCCACGACCGGGTTTGATGTGAATGGACTCCTCGAGCAAGGGGGAGGCTCCATCTGCGCGAGCCTCGACGTGGCCGGAGCGGCCTTCAACGTTATTGCGCCGATGGCCGGCACGCTGAGCGGTGGTGGTGACGTATGCTTGAGCGGCGATGCAGTGACGCTCACAGCAACACCGGACGGAGACAGCAACACGCCTGAGGGATACAGCTTGGCTTATGTGCTGACCAGCGGAACGGAGTTGACCAT
>JAGQVV010000100.1 GCA_020437805.1 Flavobacteriales bacterium | reverse complement strand
CCGAAACCGGACCCAAAACCCGAAAAGCCCAAGGAACCCACGATAGACAACCGCTTGAACGAAGCGATCAACAATTGGAACAAGCCCGGAAGCCAGCCAGCCGATGGCCCTTCCGCGAAGCCCGGCGACCCCGGCATTCCGGATGGTAAGGTCGGTGGGATCGGTATGATGCGGGGTGATGGATGGGAATTGCGCGGTTCCGGCAGAGGATTGGCACGTGGTCCGGATCTGTCCGAGAAACCAGAACTTCAGAATGCCACGTGGGTGGAAGTGAAAGTGATAGTCGACCAGTCCGGCAATGTGATCCGTGTATCCGTGGCCAACTCCGGGACCACCGATGTGGCCATCCAGAATGTTGCACTTCGTGCCGCGAAGACGTGCAAGTTCGTGGCCCAACCCAACGGCCCACCAGAGCAAGCGCACTACATCAAGCTCCGCTTCTTTCCCGGTTAGGATGACCTACGAGGAAACGCTGGCGTACCTCTACGCACGCCTTCCCATGTTCCAGCGTATCGGAAAGGCCGCCTATAAGGCGGACATGGGCAACACACATACCCTCATGGAACTCACGGGCCATCCGGAAGATGGGCTCCGGTGCGTCCATGTTGCAGGAACGAACGGAAAAGGCAGCACATCCCACATGATCGCCAGCATCTTGCAGGAAGCAGGCTTCAAGGTCGGATTGCACACATCGCCCCATCTGAAGGACTTCCGTGAGCGCTTCAGGATCAATGGCACAATGGTCCCTAAGGAGACCGTTGTGCGCTTCGTGGACGAATTCAAGACCGGGTTCGAACCCATTGAAGCTTCTTTCTTCGAGTGGGGTGTCGCACTTGCTCTGTGGTGGTTCAGGGAAGAGAAAGTCGATATCGCGGTGATCGAGACCGGCATGGGCGGGCGCTTGGACAGCACCAACGTTGTACGTCCAGAGGTCAGCGTGATCACGAATATCGGTTGGGACCATATGGAGTTCTTGGGCGATACACGAGCGGCGATCGCCGGCGAAAAGGCAGGCATCATCAGGTCCCAGGTCCCTGTTGTGATCGGCGAGGCTATGGAAGAGGAGTTGGCGGTCTTCATGCAGCGGACCGATGCACTCGGCTCACCGATCCACGTGGTGGACCAAACGATGAAACTCCCGCACCCAGTGGCGCTGCAAGGCGAACACCAGGAACGAAACGCACGCACCGTACTGGCAACAATAAGGATCCTTGCCCAGCGGGGTTGGCGTATCGAACCCAAGCACGAACGCGAAGGATTGGCGAACGTGGTCAAGAATACCGGGCTCATGGGTCGTTGGCAGGTCCTTGGGTCGAAGCCCTTGGTAGTGGCCGACGTAGCCCATAATATCGATGGCATGACCGCCCTGCTGCGCGAGATCGATCGAACGGACCATGCACGATCGCACATCGTGCTAGGAACGGTGAACGACAAGGATCTGGCCGGTGTGCTAGCGCTACTGCCAGCGACAGCTACATACTATTTCTGTAAAGCAGGTATCCCAAGAGGCCTCCCGGCTGATGAACTCGCCGAAAAGGCCCGCGTGCACGGATTGACCGGACAGGTCCACCCATCGGTCCGTTCGGCGTATTGTGCCGCACTTGATGCTGCAACCCCAGAAGATCTGGTGCTGATCACGGGAAGCGTGTTCGTGGTCGCTGAAGTGTTGTGATAACAAGCACTATATTTGCCGCCCCTTTACCAGTCATATGGCGTGTCAAGGGAAGTTCTTTCACAGTCCAATTCATTAGAGCATGGCTCTGCCGGTGCGGTCCCTCACGCCAAAGCGGGAGGTTCGCTGGACCGGTTCATTCTTCTGAAATGGTGGAAATGGAGGCATAGCTCAGCTGGTTCAGAGCATCTGCCTTACAAGCAGAGGGTCGCTGGTTCGAATCCGGCTGCCTCCACCATGGGATGTTAGCTCAGCTGGTTTAGAGCGCATGCTTCACACGCATGAGGTCACTGGTTCGAATCCAGTACGTCCCACCAAAGCCCTGGCGTTGCCGGGGCTTTCGCTTTCTGATACCTCCTCGGGTCCAGAGCGTCCCGCCACGAGCCGGAAGGTCACCGGTAATACGTACCATCGAAGCCATGGCAGTGCCTGGACTTTCGTTGTTCGGACCATATGGTTGGTCCCATTCATCCGCCTTCCTCTGAGCGTGGCGCGTCGATGGTAATCGACCAGGTAATTGCTCAACCGCATGTCTTTACCAAACGTTCGACATGGTTCGGATCGCATGGGTATTGGTCGGCGCAATTGTGCGGAACGGATGTGACGCGTTCAAACCACTCTTCTTGGTCATGCAACCGGACTGCGGAGTTCGGGCTAGGGACCCTGGCTCATATCACCCTGATCATCTGATGATTATGTGATTATCGAAATATTTTGTTCAATTTTTTGGGCTTTTCATGAAACATTCCATTTCTTTGTTCAGTCTTTTGACTCATTCTTTAAACAATAAGCCTCTACACCATGTCCACCCTCGACTTCCAACAACAGTTGCTCGGGCTGCGTCAGCAGCTGTACTACTTCGCATTGAGCCTCACCAAGGATCGCGATGACGCCTCGGACCTCCTGCAGGAAAGCATGGTCCGAGCACTTACCTACCGGGACAAGTTCCGTGAGAACACGAACTTCAAGGCATGGCTGTACACCATCATGAAGAATACCTTCATCAATGACCATCGTAGGTCCAAGCGCACGAAGACGGTGATGGACACCGTGGACCGCGAGCGCGAACAGGTGCGAATGGTACAGATGCCCCACAGTCCGGAAGGGAGGATCAGAATGGACGAGATCCAGCGTAGTTTGAAGAGCTTGGACCCCGCATTCCGCATACCTTTCAACATGCACCATCAAGGGTACAAGTACAACGAGATCGCCGAACATCTCGGAATTCCCGTCGGCACCGTAAAAAGCCGCATATTCCAAGCCCGGCAACGGTTGATGGGCATGCTCTCGGACAAGCCACAGGCTGCGTGAAAATGAAGGCCATTGTCATCGGATCCGGGTTCGCCGGTCTTTCTGCCGCGGCATCGCTTGCGAAGAAGGGTTATGCGGTGACCGTTCTGGAGAAGAACGAGACCCCGGGTGGGCGGGCGCGCGTATTCCGACAAGATGGCTTCACGTTCGACATGGGTCCCAGTTGGTATTGGATGCCTGAGATCTTCGAGGAATGGTTCGCTCGGTTCGGCCAGAAGGTGATCGACCACTACGACCTGAAGCGCCTCGACCCTTCCTATCAAGTGGTTTTCGGCAAGAACGAGGTATGGCCGATCCCGGCTTCGATGGAGGCCCTCATCGAACTCTTCGAACGGACAGAGACAGGCGCCGGCAAGCGGCTGGTGAAGTTCCTTTCCGAGGCCAAGCTGAAATACGACCTTGGCATGGCCGACCTGGTGCGCGGACCTGCTCTTTCCTGGAGCGAATACGCGAATACAAGGGTGATCAAGGGGATGCTCTCAAGTACCGTGTTCCGGTCCTTGCGGGCACACGTGGCGGACTCTTTCAAGGACCCGCGACTTCGAATGCTGCTCGAATTCCCCGTGCTGTTCCTGGGCGCTCCTCCTGAACGAACACCGGCCCTATATAGTCTGATGAACCATGCGGACATGACCTTGGGGACCTGGTACCCGATGGGCGGCATGGGCCTGATCATCAATGGTATGATGAAAGTGGCACGCGATCAAGGGGTCCACTTCCGGTTCGTCACCAACGTGGAACGCATCCTGGTCGAGAAAGGCAGAGCCGTTGGCGTCCTTGCCGCTGGTAGCCGGATGGAAGCGGATGTCGTGGTGGCCGCAGCGGACTATCATCATGTGGAGAGCCAACTCCTCGCAGCGGATCAGCGGAACTACGAAGAACCCTATTGGAAAGGGCGTGTCATGGCGCCTTCGTCCCTCCTTTTCTATTGGGGATTCGACCGACGGCTAGACGGGTTGGAACACCATAACCTGTTCTTCGACCGTAGCCTCGACCAACATACCAAGGAGATCTATCGGGAGCCGCAATGGCCGAGCGACCCACTGCTCTATATCTGCGCACCGTCCCGTACCGACCCATCCGTCGCACCTGTCGGCCAGGAGAATGTTTTCGCGTTGATGCCGATCGCCGCAGGCCTTGAGGACACACCCGATATGCGAACACACTATCACAAGCTTGTGCTGGACCGCTTGAGCGAACGATGTGGAGCGGACCTGTCCTCCCACTTGGTTGTGGACCGCAGTTACTGCATCAACGACTTCAAGGCTGATTACAACGCATTCCGCGGTAATGCCTACGGCCTGGCGAACACTTTGCGACAGACCGCTGTTCTGAAACCCAGCATGAAGAACCGTCGGGTAAAGGGGCTCTATTATTCCGGGCAGCTCACTGTCCCCGGACCCGGTGTGCCGCCTTCCTTGATCAGCGGGCTGGTCGTTGCCGACCTCATCGAAACCGAAATGTCCCCGTTGAGCGTACACGCATGAACACCATCGCCCAATACGATCAGGTATGCGTGCACGCCAGCCGCGAGACCACCAAACGATACAGCACCTCGTTCTCCCTGGGCATACGATCCTTGGAGCGACGGCTCAGGGATCCCATCCATGCGATCTACGGCTTCGTTCGTTTCGCCGACGAGATCGTCGACACGTTCCATGACCACGACAAGGAGCAATTATTGAAACGCTTCAGGGAGGACACCCACGATGCCGTGCGGAACAGGATTAGCCTGAATCCGATCCTGCATAGTTTCCAGCGCGTTGTGAACACATACGGCATCGAACAAGTGTTGTACGACACCTTCCTGGACAGCATGGCCATGGACCTTGGGAATGTGACCTACGACAAAGGCGCCTATGAGAACTACATCCTGGGCAGTGCTGAGGTCGTTGGATTGATGTGCCTGCGCGTGTTCTGTGAAGGAGACCAAGCGAGTTATGAGCACCTGAAGCCCGCTGCGATGCGCTTGGGCGCGGCTTTCCAGAAAGTGAACTTCCTCCGCGACCTGAAGGACGACCATCAAAGCTTGGGGAGGAGCTACTTCCCCGGTGTCGATGTGCGCCGACTGGATAGTGCAACGAAGCAACACATCGAATCGGAGATCTCGGCCGATCTCGATGCCGCTCTCATCGGCATTCGTCAACTTCCGAAGGGTTCACGTTTCGGGGTATACATGGCCTATGTCTACTATCTGGCGCTGTTCAACAAGATCAAAGCGTTGCCGTGCGAGAGGATCATGAAGGAACGTATCCGGGTCCGCAACCGCAACAAGATCGCATTGCTCACCGCCAGTTATTTCCGTCACAGCTTCGGGCTACTATGAAAGCTTCACGACCCGGACCGCTCGAAGAACGCGTCGTTCTCGTGAACGAAAAGGACGAAGAGCTCGGTAGCATGGAAAAACTGGAGGCCCACCGAACGGGAACCCTTCATAGGGCCTTCTCCGTGTTCCTCTTCGATGCGAATGACCGCTTACTACTACAGCGACGGGCTTTTGGCAAGTACCACTCCCCGGGACTATGGACCAACACATGCTGCAGTCACCCGCGCGTGGGTGAGTCGATCATGGAGGCTGCGCACCGCAGGTTGATGGAGGAAATGGGCCTGAAGGCATCGCTTGAGCATCGCTTCTCTTTCGCCTATCGTGCGGATGTGGGTCAAGGATTGATCGAGCATGAGTTGGACCACGTGCTGTTCGGTCGAATGGAAGGCAGACCAGAACCTGATCCGGCCGAGGTCATGGACGTGCGGCTGATCGACCTGGATGACCTGGAACATGAGCTTCACACAAGCCCCGGCTCCTATACGGCATGGCTTCGCGCTTGTTGGTCGGAGGTGGCAGCGCAACGGGCAGCCTCTCGGGCATGAGCAGGCCGCGGGTCAGCATCCATTGGTTCCGGCGCGATCTGCGCTTGGATGACAACCACGGCCTCTATCGTTCGCTTGTGGATCATGGCGCAGTCCTCCCGCTGTTCATCTTCGACACGACGATCCTAGAGAAACTTGAGGACCCGAGCGATCGACGCGTGGACCTTATCCATCGGACCCTTGGCAAGTTGAAAGCCGCTTTGAACTCACGAGGAGGCGACCTGCTCATCGAACACGGCCGGCCGAATGAGGTTTGGGCCCGCCTCATCGATCGGTTCGACATCGCAGCTGTGACGGCCAACCACGATCATGAACCATATGCCATCCAGCGTGACAGGCAGGTGCAGGAGCAACTTGCCGAACACGGGATCCCTTTCCGGACCTTCAAGGACGTCAGCATATTCGAGCGCGATGAAGTGTTGAAGGACGATGGCACACCCTATACGGTCTTCACGCCGTACATGCGCAAATGGCGGTCCTTGTTCCGACAGGAGATGATGGCCCCTTTCCCGAGCGGAACACATCTGGACGCTTTGGCAAAGACGCAAGGAGCCATGTTCCCGGACCTGTCCGCTATCGGTTTCAGCTCCACCGACCTGAAGATCCCCACACCACGGGCGGACCACACGTTGTTGGCGAACTACAAGCTTCAGCGCGACCATCCATCAAAGGATGGCACGAGCCGTATGAGCACCCATCTCCGCTTCGGCTTGATCAGTATCCGGGAATTGGTACGGAAGAGCTTCGAAGAATATCCTACCTACCTCAACGAGCTTATCTGGCGTGAGTTCTTCATGCAGATCCTCTGGCATTTCCCACGCACTGAAAAGGCCTTCAAGCCAGCTTATGATCGGATCCCTTGGCGGATCGATGAGGAAGGCTTCCAACGTTGGTGCGAAGGACTTACTGGATATCCCCTGGTGGATGCCGGAATGCGGGAATTGAACGCCACAGGGCTCATGCACAACCGAGTGCGCATGGTGGTCTCCAGTTTCCTCACCAAACACCTGCTCATCGACTGGCGCTGGGGCGAGGCCTACTTCGCGAAGCTCTTGTTGGACTTCGAGTTGAGCAGCAACAGCGGCGGGTGGCAATGGGCGAGCGGGTCCGGTTGCGATGCGGCACCGTACTTCCGTGTGTTCAACCCCACCATGCAGATGGAACGTTTCGACCCTTCGTTAAACTATGTGAAGAAGTGGGTCCCGGAATACGGTTCCGAAAACTATCCGCCCCCCATGGTCGTTCATTCCATGGCCCGCGACCGAGCCATCACAACATACAAGAAGGCACTGTCAGGAACCGGGGATTGAACGACGAATAGAAAGGAAAAGTAACACAGTCATGCCACGCAAAAAGAAAGCCCTCATTTTCACCCGTCCGATCAAGGAAGGCGTCAAGGAGATCAAGGTCCGGTTGGATGCTCGCACCGTGATCACCCTGGCCAGTACGAAAGCCTTGGAGTTCTGGCGCCAGCGCTACCCGAAGCTCGAAGTGATAGGTTGATCGAAAGCATCGACCAAAGCGCATTCTAGCGAATTGGTGGATCATTCACCACCTTCGCGGGAACCGAACTCCATCCATCGGTGTTTTGAACGGTATGAGTACGTGGGTCATCATCGGTATCGTGCTGAGCACGTTCCTCTTCATGGAATTCGTGGCTTGGGCCACGCATAAGTACGTGATGCACGGATTCCTTTGGAACCTGCATGCCGACCACCATAAGAAAGACCACTATGGCTTCCTGGAAAGGAACGATGCCTTCTTCCTGATCTTCGCCGTTCCGTCTATGGCGCTGTTCATTCTGGGAAGTTTGAAAGGATTGCACACGCCTTGGCTGTGGATCGGTCTGGGTATCCTCGTGTATGGGATCGCCTACTTCATCGTGCATGAGGTCTTCATTCACCAACGCATCAAATGGCTGAAGAGGACCAACAGTGTGTACTTCATGGCCATCCGCAAGGCGCACAAGGTGCATCACAAACACTTGGGCAAGGAGGACGGTGAGTGTTTCGGTATGCTCGTGGTACCCTTCATCTATTTCAAGGAGGCGCGGAAGGCGCTTTCCAGCAGGGCCACCTGCCAGGAACGGCAGTAGGACCCGGGAAAACACACCAACAGGCCGCTGTTGATGCGATCCAATGGACCCAGAAGGATCACGGGGCCGTGATCCTACATTTGTTCGAAGGATCCATGTCCAAGGCCATTGGGAAGAGACGATGAGCGAACAACTACGGCAGATCGGCAGTTATCTGGGGCATCTGGTCAAAGCCCGCACCCGTCATGGTGTGCATAGCCCATTCGTATATGGGTTGATCGATCAGGTCCTTCGCGCCGGCGCGGGAGCACAGGATTTTGCGACCATCGAACGCATGCGATCCGAACTCCTCGTCAGTGAACAGACCATTCGTGTGAACGACCTCGGTGCAGGGTCGAGGGTCTTCGATCTACCTGTTCGTCGTGTTGCCGACATCGCGCGAACCGCATTGAAGCCCGCCCCCCAGGCACAACTCCTGTTCAGACTTGCCCGATACTTCCAAGTCAGGGAAGTGTTGGAATTGGGCACCTCCTTCGGCATCACCACCATGTACCTCGCGGCCGGGGCCGAGGATGGCACCGTCCACACGATCGAAGGTTGCCCGCAGACCATGCGGATCGCGCAACATCATTTCGATCAACTCGAACGTGGCAACATCAAACCGGTGCTTGGCAGCTTCCGAAGCCGCCTGCCTGAGACACTCGGTCGCATTCCTTCGCTGGACCTGGCGTTCATCGATGGGCACCACGCCAAGGAACCCACTTTGGACCACTTTGAGCAATGCCTTGGAAAAGCCCACAATGGAACGGTCTTCATCTTTGACGATATCCATTGGAGCCGCGGTATGGAACAAGCGTGGGAAGCGGTGAAGGAACATCCCCGTGTGACAGTCACCATCGATCTGTACACCATGGGGATCGTCTTTGTCCGAAGTGAACAGGCCAAGGAACACTTCACCCTGCGCTACTGAGTGGCATATGGGGTGCCCACCCCTTTCCTCGAGGAATGAAGCAGAACGCGATGAACAGGATGAACACACCATCCCAACGCACCATACCATGAAGATCTACACCCGTTCAGGCGACAAGGGCAAAACGAGCCTTCTGGGAGGTGAGCGTGTCAACAAGTACAGTGTTCGTATAGAAGCTTACGGCACCGTGGATGAGTTGAACAGCCATATCGGCCTGTTACGCGACCTGGAGGACGGTAGGTTGGACAAGGTCCTTGTGCCGATCCAGGAGACGCTCTTCGGTCTCGGTTCGCGGCTCGCGAGCGCATCGGAGGAACAAGCGGACGAATTCAAAGTACCGCCGATCACCGAGTCGGACATCGAGTTCCTTGAGAACGAGATGGACCGGATGGATGCGGAGCTACCGGAGATGCGGAACTTCATCCTGCCCGGGGGGTTGGTCGCATCCTCGCAGGCCCATGTGTGCCGAACGGTGTGCCGTCGCGCGGAACGGCGAGTGGTGGATCTCGCCTCACAGGAAGCGGTTCCGGAGATCCTGGTGCGCTACCTGAACCGCCTCAGCGACCACCTCTTCGTACTTGCCCGCAGCATCGCCCACACGCATGGCGCCCCAGAAACACCTTGGAAGCCGCGTGCCTGAGGGCTTTCGTGCTCGTTGATAAGTCGCTGTCATCCACCGGTGGATCCGCCTATATTTGCGGCCAATTTCACGGACCCTAACACGGCCAAAGGATGTATTGGACACTGGAACTTGCTTCGTACTTGGAGGATGCCCCATGGCCCGCCACCAAGGACGAATTGATCGATTTCGCGATGCGAACAGGCGCCCCTTTGGAGGTGGTGGAGAACCTGCAAGGGATCGAGGATGATGAAGAGGTCTTCGAGACCATTGAGGATATCTGGCCGGATTATCCTTCGAAGGAGGACTTCTTCTTCAACGAGGACGAATACTGACCATAACGCATGTTCTGAGGACCCCGATACCGACCCAACGGTAATCGGGGTCCTTGCTTTATCGGGGAATCTGACGCGATGGCAGTGATCGCAATACGGCAGGGTCTCTGCTCCGACGTGGCCTACTACCTTTGCAAACCTCTAAAAAGAAGGTTCCGCGGAACGGTCCTGGTGGTGAACGGAAATGTTCCATACCGCTACTGACCCGGTCTACGGTCCTCCTTAGCCGCCTACAACCCCCTAGCACATGATCGGTTCCCTTACCAAGGCCCTCAAGAAAGTATTCGGCGACAAGGCCCAACGTGACCTCAAGGAGGTGACACCCCTTGTGGACAAGACCAACGAAGAGTTCGCCAAGCTGGCCGGTCTCAGCAACGATGAGCTGCGTGCACGGACCTCGGAACTGAAGGCACGGATAGCGGCACACACCAAGTCGAACGATGAACGCGTAAGCGCCTTGCGCAGTGAGATCGAGGCGGACCAAGGGATGGACATCCAGGAGCGGGAGACGCGCTACCAGGAGATCGACAAGCTGGAGGAGGATAGCGTGAAGCAGATGGAGGAGGTCCTGTTGGAGATCCTGCCGGAAGCATTCGCCGTGGTGAAGGAGACCGCACGTCGGTTCAAGGAGAACACGGAACTACGTGTAAAGGCCTCGGAACTCGACCGTGAGCTGGCCGCGAAACGCCCGGACGAGATACGCATCGAAGGGGATCACGCCATTTGGAACACCACATGGATCGCCGGTGGCAGCCCGATCAAGTGGGACATGGTGCACTACGACGTGCAGTTGATCGGCGGTATCGCCCTGCACAAAGGGAAGATCGCCGAGATGAGCACCGGTGAAGGAAAGACGCTGGTAAGTACGCTACCGGTATACCTGAACGCGCTTACCGGTCGCGGGGTGCATCTGGTGACCGTGAACGACTACCTCGCGAAACGCGACGCTGAATGGATGGGCACATTGCACGAGTTCCATGGCCTTCGTGTGGATTGCATCGACAAGCATCAACCGAACAGCCCGGAACGTCGTAAGGCCTACATGGCCGATATCACCTACGGTACGAACAACGAGTTCGGCTTCGACTA
>JAGQVV010000099.1 GCA_020437805.1 Flavobacteriales bacterium | reverse complement strand
TGCGAGAACTTCATGGTAGGAGGGCCACGAAGTTACCGGAGCAGGATGGCATGATCAATAACAGTTTTCCACATGAACCAGGCTCTTAGCGATATGCCCTGATTCAGCGGGAACAACTCCAATCGTCAGGAAAAACGCGTTCAGTAAAGCCTCGTGCAATTCAGATTGCGGGCAACTGGCGTATGGTACAGAACGATCAGAACTTGAGATCCCGACCAAGCCATCTTCGGTCCATTCAAGGTGAAACTCTGGACCAGGTGCAGCACTTTCCGAGTTCTGACTTCAGCGCGTGTAACTGCTTGCTCGTGGAGAGCCTGAAACAAATATGGAAAGAGCAACTCCGAGAACATCTCATATGGCCGACTCACTCCACCACCAACACTTTGGACCACTTATAGCCATCACTGAGCAAGGTCACCGTGTAGACGCCCTGTCCCAAGCCAGAGACATCGAGGTCGAATGCCGGCACTGCGAGAGGCACGGATGGCCGCAGCACGATACGCCCCTGGCTGTCGACCACGACAATGGCCGTTTTTTCAATGAACGCATGGTTGATACGCACCCTGCCGCTCGTTGGATTGGGATTGAGTTCAAATGTGGTTCCCTGGCTGAGGTTCTCCACGCCGACAGGAATTTCAAAGGTCGCACATGCTCTGTTGTTCGTGTGATCGCGGTCCAAGCGCCTGTTCACGTCAGCAGCCCAGATACAAATGCTCATGTCGACCGGCTCACCATTGGGTATCCAATGATATACATACAGCGGGCCGAGTGAGACCTCAATGCTATCCCCTGGTTGTAAGTCAAGGTCGTCCAATGGTTCCCATCGACCGGCCATGCCGCAATTGGAGAACAGGTCAACGTAATCGACCGTGGCATGCTGAAGGGCTTCATCACCTACGTTCACCAACCAGGCACTGATCCATGCGTTCCCGCTCAATGTTATCGAGCCGGACCCGCCGGTGCTCAAGGTATAATTGAATGATCCGACCATCGCGCCCCGCAAAGCGATATCATTGCTCAGGGTTGATGGACTGCCTTGGACGAGCATTGTTCGGAGAGCAGCACTTCTCGCACCGCACGAAAAGCTGCCGACCATAACGAGTTCGCCATTGCTGATCATGGCGTCCCAAATGGCCAAACCTTCCGACGGTTCAAGGGCGATCGCATTTCCAATGTTGAGACCATCTTCGACGAATTGCAGGGAATCAGCGGAAAAGATGAAGATGTCACCTTGGTCTTCAAGGAATTGTCTTGACCACTCAATGGTGAGTGCTCTTCCAATGCCGGTCCTTTCCAAAGCAGAGTTCAACTCAAGTAAAGAATCAATCGTGAGTGCAAGGAACTTTCCACTGCTCAATTGAAACAAGTCTCGGATGTTAACGTCCGTCAAGGTGTTTGCAACTGTTCCATCCGGGTGTATTTGTGATGCTCCACCCGCACCCATTATCACGAATCCTTCTATTGTGCTGCGAACCTTACTTACATACGATCCCACGGATTCGACCAACAGGAGGCTATCTCCGTCAAGCGAAGTGAGCAATAGTCCATCAGAATCCGCCAAGGCAAGTATTGTGTCATTGCTGGCTACACTTTTGATCGGACCGACACCGAAGGTGCGCGACCAGAGCTCGATACCGCTGGCATACTTCGTCACAAACCCTTGAAACGGCCCCAAGTCACAACCGCTGGTCTGGCCAGCTGCTATTATCGAGCTATCGGACAGCATATGTAGGTCATTAACGATTGTCGTCTCATTGCCGGCCACGCTCAGCGACCACTCGTTCACGATCTCGCCTGAGCCATCCACCTCCCGGATCACGGAGGGCTGGTAAAAGGAGTTGTCGGCCGGTACGAGCGTGGCCAGGTATAAATGGCCAGAAGGACCCTGAAGAACTGATGTTATTACGGAGAGCAGTCCCGTCTGATAGACCCTGTCGAGCCCTTGGGCTTGGGTGCACAGCGGGGCACAACATATCCCTACTGAACAAAACAAGGACCTCGTCATCGTCATATCGTAAATGTACATCGTGGTATTGTTGCAACCATCGGCCGCGAAGCCTCATCCAGGAATACCGCGAAATTCGATCAAGAACTCCCGATACATGAAATGGTGCGATCCTGACCGTACCGCTCAACTGACCTTTACGCTCGCTTCGCAACGCACCGGGAAGTTCACCGAACGCGCAATGAAGCAGTACTTGTGTACCTCACCGTGGAAGTGTCGCGCCTTTTTGAGCATGGCTTCTTCGGCGACGACCACCGATGGTTTCAGCAGCACTTCGGTGAAATGACCGCCGCCGTCCGGAGTGAGGAGCAAGGAGCCTTCTGCGGAGTCGGTGTAGGTCAACACATTGATCCGGGCGCGTGCACACAAGGCCAAGTAGGTAAGCATGTGGCAAGCGCTCAACGCTGCGAGAAAGAGGTCTTCCGGGTTGTGCTTCGTTGCATCACCAAGGAAGGTGGGGTCCGCTGTGCAGATCAGATCGGGTTTACCGGCGATGCGGATCAAGTGGTCACGTGAATAGCCCGCGTAGGTGGAGGTGCCTTGGCCGATGTTGCCCTTCCATTCCAACTCCAAGGTATAGTTGTGCTGCGTTGCCATGGAGCGAAGTTCGTGGATACTTTCACCCCATGTCCCTGCTCCACCGTTTCTACTCCGCCTTTCAGCGACATGACCACGCAGCCATGGCAACGTGCTATCATCCCGATGCGCATTTCAGGGACCCGGTATTCCCGAACCTTGATGCGAAATGGGTGTGTGCGATGTGGAGAATGCTCTTGACCAGCGGCACGGATCTCCGCCTCGAATTCAAGGTGCTGGAGGAGACGGTCGAAGGAGGTAAGGTCCATTGGGATGCGTACTACACCTTCAGTAGGACGGGTCGAAAAGTGCATAACAGTATCGATGCAAGATTCATCTTCAAGGATGGGTTGATCATCCTTCACGAGGATCGGTTCGATCTCTGGAAATGGAGCGGACAAGCACTCGGTTTCCCGGGTTGGCTGTTGGGTTGGACGCCGGTGATCAGGAACAGAGTGCGGAGCATGGCGGCAGCCTCCTTGCATCGGTCGATGACGACCAAAGCTTGATCAGCGCACTTCGATCTCGTCCAGGAACAACCAAGCCGGGTTCCCTGCGCCAGGGAAGCCTACAGGGATCTTGCCCGGGTGCTCCACGGTGAAGCGGACATACCTGCCTTTCATTTTGCCGAGCATCTCGAACTGTTTTCTGCCCTGTGGCGCTTCATTTGAGCCTTGGTGCGCTTCGGTTCCAATAGGAAGTTGCTGGGCAACATCAGCCCCAACGACAGTGTATTCGATGCCGTCGCTACTTGTGTAAAAGTCCACGGTTCGTGGTAGATGGATCCAGCTATGTGTCTCGTTCAACGCGCCGATGCTGATGCGGCTGATGTCCTGCACGCTACCCAGGTCCACCGTGATGGTGACGCCCTGGCGCCAGCCCAGCCATTCGGTGTTCACGCGCTTCTCCTGCGCGGTGACGCCATCCACCAAGGTGAACGCGCCGCCTTCGTTGTAGCGCTCGTTAGGCTGTACGCTGAGAGTGATGGGGCGGGCGGTGGCGTCATTGAAAAGAAGGGTTCTCTTGAGCGGGTTCCCCAGCATTTCATCGCCACGAAAGCTGGCGACCTCGAACGTCAGGTTCTGCATATCCGAGGAAGAAACGGTCGTATTGGACTTCATGGGTTGCCATACAAGGTTGAAAGGCCAGTCCGTGAAGGTGTCTTTTGCACCTCCCTCCAACATTCTCGCACGAACCTCGGCACCGGCTGAATTTGCATGGGCTTCAATGGCAACAACACCGAGGCCGGTTGACTTCAATTGGACCGTAGGAGCGTACGAGCTTCTGCTCGCATTCACCTTCATCGCCTCCAACTTCGGGAACTCCTCCTCCAGCCGAGCGATGAAGTCCGTCTCATCCCGTCTCTCCTTCGGCGTCCAAAGCACCTCTGCCAAGGCTAACATGCGCGGCACGGCCATGTACTCCACATGCTCCGGCGTGAGGATGTACTCGGTCCACACGTTGCCCTGTGCGCCGAGTATGTACTTCGCCTCCTCGGGCTTCAGCTCGGCGGGGATGGGCTCGTAGCTATACACCTTCTGCACGGTGGTGTACCCACCGATGGCCAGTGGTTCGTTCGCGGGATCACCCTGGTAGTGGTCGAAGTAGCAATGGCTGCCGGGGCTCATCACGGCGTAGTGCCCACTTTTCGCCGCCGCGATGCCGCCTTCGGTTCCGCGCCAGCTCATCACGGCCGCGTTCGGCGCCAGACCGCCTTCCAGGATCTCGTCCCAGCCGATGATCTTCCGGCCCTTCGCATTCACGAATTTCTCGATCCGTTGGATGAAATAGCTCTGCAGCTCGTGCTCGTCCTTCAGTTCGCGCGCCTTCATACGCGCTTGGCATTTTGTACAGACCTTCCATTGGTCCTTTGGACATTCATCGCCACCGATATGTAGGTATGGACTTGGGAACAGGTCCATCACCTCGGACAGCACAACCTCCAGCAAGGTGAACACGCTGTCGTTCCCTGCACAGAACACATCCTCGAACACCCCCCAACCGCGTTGCACCTCATAAGGCCCACCGGTGCAGCCCAGTTCGGGGTAGGCCGCCAAAGCCGCCATGGCATGTCCGGGCATCTCGATCTCCGGCACCACGGTGATGTGACGCGCCGCCGCATACGTAACCACCTCACGTATCTCGTCCTGCGTGTAGAAGCCACTGTAGGGGATGCTGTCGTAGGCGCGCCGGCTGTAGGGTCCCACCTGGCTGCCGCTGCGCCAGGCACCCACTTCCGTCAGCTTCGGGTACTTCTTGATCTCGATCCGCCAGCCCTGGTCCTCGGTGAGGTGCCAGTGAAAGGTGTTCATCTTGTAGCGCGCCAGCAGGTCGATGTACTTCTTGACGAACTCCACCGGGAAGAAATGGCGGCATACGTCGAGGTGCATGCCGCGCCAGGGGAAGCGCGGCCAGTCGGTGATGGAGAGGCAGGGGAGGGAGCCGGTCTTTGAACCTTGCTCCAGTAGTTGGAACAGCGTGCGCGACCCACGATAGAGGCCTTCTACAGTTGGCGCAGCGATGTGGATCCGTCCAGGTTCCACCACCAGGCTGTACCACTCGTTCGGCAACAGAGTATCCGGTGTGAACAGATCCAGGTCGATCACCAAGGCCCGCTCACAGTCGATGGGCCTGCGCTGTTGCAGATCGGCGGTCTCGCCACTGAGCATCCCGGGGAGCGAGGCCCCTTCGCCCCGGACCACCCAACCGCAGGTTAGGTCGCAGCTCCCGGACTGGATGGACATCTTCACCGGCGCCGGGATGATCGACGGCTGCAGGATGTCCTGCGCACCAGCTTGGACCGCGAGGAATAGGAGGACCGGAAGGAAACGCATGGCGTAAAGGTGGCTTTTCCCCACCTTGTTTTTGCAGATGATCGACTGGTGAATGGATAAGTAGCTCGCGTCCAGCGTTCTACAGCCGGCGGTTGTATTTGGATTTCCCAGGGAATTCCCCCACATTTGCACCCCCAATTCCGGGGACAACTAAACCAACAGCGACATGCCAACTCGCATCCGCCTTCAGAGAAAGGGCAAGAAAGGCCGGCCGTATTACCACTTGGTAGTGGCCGATTCCCGTGCACCCCGTGACGGGAAATACATCGAACGGATCGGTGCTTACGATCCCAACCAGAACCCCGCGTTCATTGAGGTGAACACAGACAAGGCCATGGATTGGCTGCAGAAAGGTGCCCAACCGAGCGATACCTGCCGGGCCATCCTGAGCTACACGGGCGTGGTCTACAAGAACCATCTCGCCAATGGTGTGAAGAAGGGCGCATTCGATGAGGCGGAGGCCGAACGTCGCTTCGACATTTGGAAGAACGAGAAGAACGCCAAGATCGAAGGCAAGAAGACCAAGCTTGCCGAAGGTGCCAGTGCTGCGGAGAAGGCACGCGTCGAGGCCGAGACCAAGAAGGCCGCCGACATGGCTGCTGCACAGAGCGCCAAGCTCGCCGCCGCAAGTGCCACTGAAACGGCCGCTGCTGAGCCGGCCGCTGAAGAAACACCCGCCACCGAAGAAGCACCCGCCGCTGAAGAAGCTCCTGCTGCTGAAGAAGCTCCTGCTGCTGAGGCGCCTGCCGCAGAAGGTACCGAGCCTGCTGCCGAGTGATCAGCCCACTTTTTGGAATGCCCGTGTTCGGAAACGAATGCGGGCATTCTCATTTCCGATCCATGGAACCCGTAATTTTCCGACATGGATCTGGAGAGCCTCCACCGTATAGGACGATTGGGAAAGCCTTGGGGGCATCAAGGGGAGCTGACCGTGCATTTGGAGGACTGTGACCTTGATGACCTGGTCCATGCCGGATCGTTGTTCGTGGATATCGAGGGTCAGAAGGTGCCTTTCTTCTTCAGCAGGTTCCATGACAAGGGGCGTGATATCCTTGTGAAGTTCGATGACTTCAGCGACCCGCAAAGTGCGTCGATCCTTGTGGGAAGGGACTTGTATGCACCACCCGGCCTGCTTTCCGATGGCAGCGATGAGAGCTGGGACCCCGAGGAGTTCATGGGTCTGATCGTGCGGGATGAGGCGCATGGTGATCTGGGCGAAGTGATCGGGTTGGATGGGTCTGATAAGAATCCGGTGCTTGTTGTTTTGCATGGCGAACAGGAAGTGATGATACCGGTGGCCGAGGAAATGATCCTGGGTATCGATCCTGACACGAACACATTGTTGGTGCGAACGCCGCCGGGCCTGGTGGACCTATACCGCGGGACGTGAGAGAATGCCGAAACCGACATTCCGTTTCAAGCAGTTCGTTGTTCAACAGGACCGCTGTGCACTCAAGGTAGGTACTGACGGGGTCCTCTTCGGCGCTTGGGTCTCTTATGCCGGTGCGAAGAGGATCCTGGATATCGGTACGGGTACGGGCCTGCTCGCGTTGATCGCTGCACAGCGCAACGAGGAGGCCACGATCCATGCCGTGGAGATCGACGACCCGTCCGCGCAACAAGCGGCTGAGAATGCCGCCGCTAGCCCTTGGGCGGATCGGGTACGTGTGCACCGTATGGATGTTCGACGTATGCGGAGCACCGATCACTTCGATCTCATCATTTGCAACCCGCCATACTATTCGGGTTACTTCACTTCACCGGATCAACGTGTAGGTATCGCCAAGCACAGCAACGAATTGTTGTTCACTGAGCTGATCACCGCTGTGCGTGAACTTCTGATGCCCGATGGACGCTTCAATGTGATCATTCCCTTGTCCAGGGAGAAGGAGTTCCTGAAGGAAGCTGCCAGAGCGGGTCTGGCCCCGACGCGCAGGTGCGTTGTCCGCTATGTCGAGCACCGCCCGCCCAAGCGTCTGCTCTTGGAAATGGACCGGAGCGGCAGGGAAGTAGAGGACCTGGAGCTTACGATCGAGGCCACTGGACCCTTTGATTACACCCCCGAGTACCGTGCACTGATCAGCGATCTGATGCCTGGTCCTTAGGCTTCGAGTTCCTCCTCATTGAACGCGATACCCAGTGTTTCCAGTTCGTCCAGGATCGGGTCGTAGATCGATGGTGCAAGGGGTAAAAGGATCCCTCGCTCCTTGATCCCGCCATTGAGCACCAATTTACAGGCGATCGCGATCGGCAGACCCACGGTCCTTGCCATGGCGGTATGAGTGGTGTCCTCACCGATCACGCTCAAGGTGGAATGGATCGTTTGGTGCTGTCCTTCAACACTGTAGCGGAAGCGATGCCACATCACCACCATGTCCCTGTCCTTCGGGCCGAGCTTCCACTTCTTCTCCAATAAGTGCTGTAGGGTGGCTGCCGGGGATCTTCCGGCAACACCGATGGCATTGCGCTCGAAGAGTCCCAACCACGCCAAACGCTCCATGGCCGACCCATCCTTCGGGATCCTCAAGTATTTGGAAACACGGGTGCGCAGGTCGGTTTCAGGAGAGTCCGGAAGGAAGGACTCGATGTAATCCGGCCAGGTAGCATCCTTGGGCAGTTCCATGGGATAGCCATCATCGGTGCAGCCCAATTGCACGAAGGCATCCCAAGCTTCGCAATAGCCCGCTTTGCGCAGTGTGCCGCGAATGAGCGTGGGGATCTCCTCGATCCCGTATTGCGCCCTGTACTTGAGCGAGTCACGGTTCGCGTACCCGTCGAAGGCCCCGGAACCTTCCACTTCCACACGGACCGTTTGTTGGAACAGCTTGTGGTAGGGGATGTACTTCGTGATCCCGCCTTGGATGTACTTCGCCGCACCGCCTTGTCCGGCCAATATCACGTTCCGAGGGTTCCAGCTGAACTTGTAGCCCCAAGGATTATCGTCGCTCTCCGGTGCCACAAGCCCTCCGGTGTAACTTTCGAACTTCTCCATACGACCATCCTCCCTGCGAATGCGGTCCAGGATGCGCATCGCGCTCATGTGGTCGATGCCCGGGTCCAATCCCATTTCGTTCATCACGATCGATCCCGCAGCCTTGAACTCCTTATCCAATGGAAGCAATGTGTCGGGCACATAGCTCGGCGTGATCACATGCTTCTTCAGGCGCAGGCAGTCCTGCATCACATCCATGTGCATGAAGGCAGGCAGCATGCTGATCACCAGATCGTGTGCGGCGATCAAAGCACCACGTGCATCGGCCTTCGTTGCATCCAAGGCCAGGCCGGTGGCCACTTCCGGCCCCTCCTTCACCATCGCCTCGGCATGTGCTTGGTCCTGATCCGCCACAGTGACGCGCCAGTCCTGTGCGCCGGCATGGCGGATGAGGTACTGGATCAAGGAGGATGCCGAACGACCGGCACCGAGGATCAGGATCTTGCGCATGAATTCGGGATGACTTGGGACCACGAAGATGCGAAGTGCTGGGCGCCCCTCCCAAGTGCAGGTGGAATAAGGCTCATTGCTCGGGCTCAGGGTTTGGCATGCGGCTTGCCCGGCATAGGCCAACGGCTAACTTCGCAACCCATCTGAAAACCACCATGGCACGCCTCTCCACACTTCTGATCCTCGCGTTCTCGTTCCTCCACGGCTTCGCCCAAACAAGGGACCTGGTCTTCTTCACCGATGATGGTGTGAAGTTCACCTTGCTGATCGATGGCGAACAGAAGAACGATCAACCCGCAGCCCGGGTCATCGCAACAGGCATTCGAACTGAGACCCCTGTGGTGATGGTACGTTTCGCCGATGCCGCAATTCCTCAACTGAAGAAGTCCGGCTACTTTGAACCGGGCAAGGAGTATACGATCATGATAACGACCAACAAGAAAGGTGAACGCGTGTTGCGTCCCAGTGGCGAAGCTGCTTTGGGTACTGCAGCCAGCGAGGAACCAGCGAAGCCGAGCCCGACGGAATTCAGGGAGGACGCACCCGTCACCGTGGTGGAAGCGATGGAACAGGATCCCACCGTGATCACCACGACCACCGTTGTCGAGGAAGTGGGCGGCAGCAATGAAAAAGTGGATATCAATATGGCGGTGAACGGTGTGGGGATCAACATGAGCGTCAACTTGGATGAAGGAATGGTAGGCGGCTCAACCAACACTTCCACGACGACACGCACCACGACCACGACCAGCACCACGGCGATCTCCACACCATCGACGCCAACGAAGCCCGTTGTGAAGGAACCCGTGACCTACTCCATGCCCGGGTATACCGGACGCATTGGCTGCGATATGCCGATGAGCGATCCGGAATTCGCCGAGGCGAGGAAAAGCATTGAAAGCAAGACCTTCGAGGACACCAAGATGACCATGGCGAAGCAGGTCGGAGGGGACAGGTGCTTCACCGTCGATCAGGTGAAAGGACTGATGGGTCTTTTCGGTTTCGAGGATTCGAAATTGGACTTCGCGAAGTACGCCTACGAGCGCACATACGACATCGATAACTACTACCGGGTGAACGATGCGTTCTCATTCGAATCCTCGGTCGATGAGCTCAACGAATACATAGAAGCGCGTTAGGACACGAACGCTTATCCAACCATCCTCTCATGGACATGTTCCGCTCGATCCACATAGCCTCGATCCTCCTTGCCATCCTGCTCCTCGTCGGGTGCTCCGGGTCGAAGTCCTTCTCCAAGAAGGGGGAGAAGCTGGACGAGGCGGGCCTGTACGCTGAGGCGGCCGACATGTTCCTGCAGGCCGCTAGGCGCAATGCGAAGAACACCGATGCCAAGATCGGTCTGAAGAAGACCGGACAGCAGGTCCTGAATGATGAATTGAGCACATTTTTCAAGAACGTGGCCATGGGCGGCTCCCGAGCAGAAGCGGTGGCCTCCTATCAAAAGGCCGTGGACTACCAGGAACGTGTTAGGGCTGCCGGTGTCATGTTGGAGATCCCGGACCACTACAAGGCGGATTTTGAAAAGGTGAAGGGTGAGTACCTCGTGGACCTCTACAATGAAGGGCAGGCTTTGTTCGAGAAGGAGGAATTCGCCGCCGCCGAAAGGGTGTTCGCCAAGATCGCTGCGTTGGAACCGAACTATAAGGACGCGAGCAGCCTCCAGGATGTGGCGTACTTGGAACCCCTTTATCGTTCAGGCACCGTTGAACTGACCGCGGGGAATTTCCGCAAGGCATATGCCCAGTTCAAGTTGGTCACCGATAAGAACAGTGGGTACAAGGATGCCAGCTCGTTGCGGGAGGAGTGCATCACCAAAGGCCAGTTCGTGGTGGCCGTGCTTCCGTTCACCGCAACCAACAAGGACAACGCGATCGCGTCCAAGGTCCAAGCCCATGCCATGACCGCTTTGACGTCCTCCAAGGACCCGTTCCTGAAAGTTGTGGACCGTGAGAACATGGAGAAGATCATGGAAGAGCAACGCCTGAGCCTGAGCGGGGTGGTGGACGAACAGACCGCGGTGCGTGTAGGGAACCTGATCGGCGCACACGCTGTCCTGATGGGTACTGTGGTGGATCACCGCGAGATCGCGGGTTCCGTGCGCCGAAGTACCAAGGACGGTTTTGAACAGTATCGTGTCCAGCAGGTCAACAAAGAGACCGGGGAGAAGTACTATGTGACCCGTTACAAGCCGGTGCGCTACAGCGAGTATTTCCAAGAGAACAAGGTCGTGCTCTCCTTCAACTATCGCCTCGTTTCCTTGGAGACCGGTGAGGTATTGGTGAGCCGTATGGCCGAGAAGGAGGCCAAGGACCACGCCTACTATGCGACCTATTCCGGCAACAAGGATGCTCTGCTGCCCATGGGCAAGGGTTCCGCTGACCTGAGCGCCAGCGGACGCCGGGAATTGCGCTCCCTGCTTTCCGCTTCGCATGAAGTGAAATCCGTGGCCACTTTGACGAATGAAGTGCTTCGTACCGCCTCTGAAAGCATGGTGCAGGTCATCGAAGCGGACCTCAAGGAAAAACTTCCATGATGAGGACCTGGTCGCTCCTGCTTGTTGTCATGATCGCCGGTTGCAAAGGCGGCCAAAAGGTCGCGGGAACAGCCGAACCCGTTGTGCAGGAACAGCGCCCGGCATGGGTGCAGGCCCGACCGACAAGTAGCGCGTACTACGTCGGGATCGGCCTGGCCAACAAGAACCGTCCGGATGCCATGGAATCGGCCAAGAAGAACGCACTGAACGATCTGGCGAGCGAGATCAGTGTGACGGTGGAAGGGAACAGCCTGCTGTACACCTTGGATCGTCGAACGCAGTTCGACGAGTCCTTCACAAGCACCATCAGGACCCGAAGCAATGAGCAGCTCGAAGGCTTTGAGTTGGTGGATTCCTACGAGAACGGTTCCGAATATTGGACCTATTACCGTCTTTCGAAGTCCGAGCACGCTCGCATCAAAGCAGAGAAGAAAGCGGCCGCCATGCGCACGGCCATGGACTTTCGGAACCGTGCCCAACAGAGCTTGGCGGCCGGAGACCTGCGGACAGCATTCGACCAGGACCTGCGGGCACTTCTCGCCATGAAGGATCACTGGGGCGAGAACGACCTTGTCGAACTGGAGGGCGAACAAGTGCCGTTGGTGAACGAATTGTACGCCGACCTGCAGAAACTGACCAGTGGTGTGCAACTGAGCATCCTACCGGAGCGCTGCGAGTTGACCTACGCAAACCGGTTCAAGCGGGAAATGCTCATTTCCGCCGTGCATCGATCGAACGGGGAAGCGAAGGAACTGGCGCAAATGCCCTTGTTCATCACTTACCCGGGCACCGGCGGAAAGGTCACCGAGATGAAGAACACCGATGGCGAAGGTCGTGCCCGCACCACGATCCAACGCGTTGATGCAGGTGCCCGCACGATGGAAGTATTGGTGAAACTGGACCTGGATGAGTTGATCGGCCGGGAGCTTGACCGCACCCTTGTGAACGTCCTCGTGGGTAGCCTCACGATCCCGGAACAACGCGCCATGATCGATCTGACCATGCCCAAGGTGTTCATGCAGGCGCAGGAAAGCAACTTGGGTAAACCTCTGGGCGATGCAGGTGTTGCCTTGGCCGTTCGCGAGGAATTGACCTCCAACGGATTCCGATTCGTGGAACGCGAGTCGGATGCGGAACTGCTCCTGTTCCTGAACGCCAACTCCAGGAAGGGAGGGGAATCGAATGGATTCTTCACGGCATTCTTGGACGTGACATATGAGTTCAAGGACCGCAGATCGCAGGATATCGTCTTCCAAGGAGGCAAGCAAGGCGTGAAAGGCGTTCAATTGGATTACGAGAAGGCCGGCCTCGAAAGCTTCAAGAAAGCCGTTCCCGAGATCAGAAAAGAGCTCGTACCCGGCATCATGAACTCCTTCAATTGAGGATCGACGGGCATTTGCGAAGTTTGGCACGCATTTGGAAGAACACGGAACAGACACATCAACGAACCACGACCATGAAAACCCTGACCACGAACCGCTCCCTTACGGTGCTGATGACCGCGCTGATGCTGTCCGGTGCCATGACCGCTTGCAAGAGCAAGAAGAAGGCCGCCGCGGCCGCCTCTCCACCCAGCGGGGAGACCGAGATCAAAGTGCTTTGCTCCGGCCCTGAGTATTTCACCGACAATAAAGTGTTCCGTGCGAACGCACTCGGTGAAAGCATGGACCAGGCGACCGCCAAGAAGAAAGCGCTCGCCAACGCTCGTGCACAGATGGCCAGCGACATCAATACCCAGATAAAAGGTGTGATCGACAACTACGTGAACAGCCGCGAGATGAACAACCGTGAAGAGGTTGCTGAACGCTTCGAAGGCCTTACCCGTGAAGTGGTGGACCAGAAGTTGACCGGTGTGCGCACCATTTGTGAAAAGCAAGTGACGGTGAACGCCACGGGCAATTTCAAAACGTACATCGCCATCGAGCTCAGTGCCCAGGATCTGCTTGCAGCTTACAACGAACGCTTGAGCAATGACGAGCGCCTTCGCATCGACTACGATTACGAGAAGTTCAAGGAGACCTTCGAGGCCGAGATGAACAAGTTGGGCAACTAAGGACCCTCTCTCCCGAAATGAGCAAGCCCCGGACCACGATCCGGGGCTTGCTCATTCATCATAGGGCCAGGGATCCTTACCAATACCCAACTTTGGCCCCGATGGATAGAACTTCGGTCGCATGGGGAAGCGGATTGCTGCTGATCGCTGTGGGCTTCGGGGCCTTTGGAGCGCATGGCCTGAGCGCGGTGCTGCCGAATGAAGCCTTGGCCCAATGGCAAACCGCGGTCCAATACCAGTTCCACCATGGTCTTGGACTGCTACTTGTCGCAGCTCTGGCAGGAAAGTTGCCGGACCGGGCCCTCCAAAAGGTGCGACGGTCACTCCTGTTTGGTACACTGTTCTTTTGTGGCTCGATCTATGTATTGAGTACCAGGGAATTGACCGGCCTGTCGGGCATGGCGGGGATCCTTGGCCCGATCACACCCTTGGGGGGGCTCTTCTTCTTATTGGGTTGGGGCCATCTGTTGATAACCGCTTTACGTGGAAGTGATATGCGTTAGGTAGGGCCGGATCGTTCCATGTACTTTTGCGGTCCTATCCATAACTGATAAGGACCATGAACGAGTTCGGTCATAAACCGAAGAACGCTGACCTATCGACGGTCGGCTTGGGCAAGGTTGGGGATGCCTATTGGAACCTTGAGCCCGCAGAACTGGTGGAACACGCCATCCTCAGTGAACAAGGGGTCTTCGCCGACAGCGGCGCTCTTGCCATCGATACCGGTGAATTCACCGGCCGCAGTCCCAAGGACAAGTTCTGCGTCAAGGATGACAAGACAGCGGGTACCGTATGGTGGGGGGATGTGAACTATCCGTTCACTCCTGAACACTTCGACCTGCTCCACGACAAGATGGCCGCGTACCTGATGGGCCGGGATGTGTACGTGAAGGATGCGTACGCCTGTGCCGATACCGACTACAAGCTGAACCTTCGCGTGGTCGCTGAATACCCGGCAAGTGCGATGTTCGCTGGCAACATGTTCCTACGTCCGACAAAGGAGGAATTGAAGTCCTTTGAGCCGGAGTGGCACATCATCTGTGCCCCCGGCTTCCACGCTGATCCGGCGAAGGATGGCACACGTCAGCACAACTTCGCGGTATTGAACTTCACGAAGAAGATGATCCTGATCGGTGGTACCGGCTATACCGGTGAGATCAAGAAGGGCATCTTCACCGTGCTCAACTACGTGCTTCCACAGGAGCGAGGTGTACTGAGCATGCACTGCAGCGCCAACATCGGCAAGAACGACGATACCGCCGTCTTCTTCGGATTGAGCGGCACAGGAAAGACCACCTTGAGCGCCGACCCCGAGCGCCGATTGATCGGGGATGACGAGCACGGATGGAGTGACAAGGGCGTATTCAACTTCGAGGGTGGCTGCTACGCCAAGTGCATCGACCTGAGCGCCGAGAAGGAACCGCAGATCTGGAATGCCATTCGCTTTGGATCCATTCTGGAGAACATCGTGTTCGAAGAGGGGAGCACAAAGGTGGATTTCTCCGATGGTTCCAAGACGGAGAACACGCGGGTGAGCTACCCCATCGATCACATCGACAACATCGCTATGCCGAGCATCGGTGGGCACCCGAAGAACATCTTCTTCCTTACCTGCGATGCCTATGGTGTGCTGCCCCCGATCAGCAGACTTACGCCCGGGCAGGCCATGTACCACTTCATCAGCGGCTATACCGCCAAAGTGGCCGGTACGGAGGCGGGTGTCACGGAACCACAGTCCACGTTCTCGGCATGTTTCGGAAAGGCATTTCTCCCGCTGCACCCTACCAAGTACGCGGAGATGTTGGGCGAGCGCATGAAGCAGCACGATGTTCGTGTGTGGCTCGTGAATACCGGTTGGAGCGGTGGCTCCTACGGTGTCGGGGAGCGAATGAAATTGAAGTCGACCCGTGCCATGATCACGGCTGCCCTGCGTGGTGAGTTGGACAAGGTGGAGTACAAGGAGCATCAGGTCTTCGGAATGGAGTTCCCTACCACCTGCCCTGGCGTACCGAACGAGGTGTTGGATGCCCGTTCCACTTGGAAGGATACCGCCGCGTACGATGCTACCGCGGAGAAACTCGCCAAGCAGTTCAATGACAACTTTGCGAAATTCAAGGAAGGTGCGAGCCCGGAGATCCTGGCGGCCGCGCCAAGGTCCACTGTGAAAGCTTGATCGACGGATCATCGGAACGCCCTCTGCCTGTCCGGTGGAGGGCGTTCCTCGTTCCTACAGGTCCATGGCAACTTCCTTGTTGACCCACGAGGACACGGGGTACGAAGGCCTAACTTCGCATGGCGGAAGGAGCATGGTGTTGAAGCTCATGATACTGGCGATCGCCCTTTGGGGGAGTACGATCCAGGCACAGGACCTGGGGTCCAGTCCAGACCTTTATCCCGAGCGGCTGCGCATGGACATCGAGACCCTGCGGTCGGCCATCCACGAAGCCCATCCTGACCCGTATCGATACCGCACCAGGATCGAACTGGATGCCTTGATCGATAGTGTGAGCGCTGGGGTGGATCGCCCAATGAGCATCGTGGGGTTCCATGGGGAGTTGACCCGTATCCTGAACGCCGTCGGGGATTCCCATTGTCGACTGGATTGGCCTCGCGATTACGCGGACCATTTGAGGTCCGAAACGGCGTTGATCCCCATCCAGGTGCGGGTCCTCCCCGATGGCCTGTACGTGGAAGGTGAATTGAAAGGATTCCGATCGATCCCCATAGGAAGCCGTGTGCTGTCCGTGAACGGCATCGATGCGGACGAGATCGTCGAACGGCTCATGGCCACCGTGGTGACGGACGGGGCCAACCGCACCTATGCGGAGCGTGTGGTGGAGCGCGAATTCCCATGGCGCTACAACTCCTTCATCGAGCGGGGGGCGAGCTATCGCGTGCGATACATCACCCCGGAAAAGGAAGAGGAAGAGCGCACCGTGTTCGCCTTGACCGGTACCGAGATCGGCCATGCGCGGAAACCCGCCGGCGCCTCCTTGTTGCCGTGGGGAGCCCGATGGGTCCCTGAGATCGCCACCTTGTGGGTCACCCTGAAGACCTTGGATCCGGATAGCCTGGTCAATGCAGGCCAGCGTGCGGACCGGTTCCTTTCGGCGATGTTGGATGAGGCGAAGAAGAACAAGGCCAAGACCATGGTGATCGACGTGCGTGGGGCCGGTGGCAGGGACCTTGCCATGGCCGAAATGGTCTTTGCTGCTGTTGCGAAAGCCCCGTTCAGGGTGCTGGATGACATGATGGTCCGTAGCATCACCGCGCCCGAGCAACGGTCTTCACATTTGGTGCCGGTGGATTTCTATGCCAGCACGACCGCGAATTTCCATACCTCGACGGGTGGTGCCTATCGCTTTCCGGAGAACGACCCGAGATTGGGCGAGTACGAACCCTTGCCCAAGGCATTCCAAGGAAAACTGTACGTGATCTGTAACGGTGGTACCGTGGATGCAGCCGCGGCACTCGTCATGATGGCCAAACGCGGTGGTCGTGGCCGTATCGTGGGTGAGGAGACCGGTTCGAACGCGCATGCCTTCACTGGTGGAGCGGAATGGCTGGTGACCTTGCCCAACTCGGGTCTCGCGTTACACGTTCCCTTGTTGAGCTATGTGCCTGCTGGACGTGCATCGGGCCCCTTGGATCGTGGCGAGCAGCCCCACCATCGCGCCTACCAACAGCCTGGTGCCATGGCTCGTGGCAAGGATTCCATAATGGATTCCTTGTTGGAGATGATCCGGGAATTGCAATGAAGCCGGGTCCATTCTGGTGTGCAGCGGCCTTGTTGTGCGCTTGCGATGGTCCGGTATCGAAACCCGATGAAGGAGGGGAATGGAGCGCCATACCGAATGCCTACGCGAAGCACTTCGAATTCCAAACAAGAGGACGTGAACGCAGGGTGTTGGTGTTCGGCCCCAACGGTAGGTCGGATACCTCGGCCGTGATCACGTCACGCAGCGGACTCGAAATGGATCCGATGACGGTCCCGTTGGATCGCGTTGCGGTCGTCAGTACCACGCACCTCCCGTTCTTCGAGGCGCTCGGTTCCTCGGGGACGGTGATCGGTGTGGCCCACACCCGAGCATTGCGTCCAGGTGTTTTTCGGGACCAAGTAGCCAAAGGCAATACCGTGGAGATCTCCCGTGCAGATGGGTTGGACAAGGAGCGCTTGATCGCGTTGGGACCTCAAGCCCTGTTCAACTATCCTTTCGGTCGTTCAATTGCTACGGAAGCCGCATCCATCCCGATGATCCCTGTTACCGAATACTTGGAGCAACACCCTTTGGGACGTGCCGAGTGGATCCGGTTCTTCGGTCATTTCTTGGGGAAAGAGGACCGGGCCGACAGTATCTTCCGAGCGATCGAGCATCGCTATGGTACGATCAAGGACCTTGATGACGGCTTGGAGGAAGGCCCATTTGTATGCTTCGGAAGCAACTGGGAGAAGAACTGGTTCGCCCCGCCGGGGAATAGTTACATGGCCACCTTGATCACGGATGCCGGTGGCCGGTACTGGTTCGCGGATAGCACTTCCAGCGGGAACATCGCGGTCCCGCTGGAACGATTGCTCGTCATGGGCCGGTCCGCAAGGCATTTCGGTGCGGTGCTGGAAGCTGATGGCGAAGTGGATATGCTGCGACTGGCCGGCGGCGATCCACGTATCGCGGAACTTGATGCGGTTCGCCAAGGCGGATTCATTGCCAACAGTGCCGTCAGCGACATATTCGGAACCGCACTCTTGGAGCCTGATGTGATCCTTCGGGACCTGCGCTGCATCTTCCGTCCCGGCACATGCGGCACCTATCGACCCTCCTACTTCTTTCCACTTGCTCAATAGGGAATACCGAAGCGGCGGTAGATGAAGCTCATCAACCAGGCAGGACCGATCATCAGGAATTGCAGGTCCTCCAAAAAGCTCGGCTTCTTGCCCTCCACCTTGTGGCCGTAGAATTGACCGATCCAAGCCGCGACGAACAGGACAAGGCAGACGGTCCAGAGAGGCCACGGCGAATAGCGTTCGATCAGCATGCAGAGCCAAAGGCAGAACACGCTCCAACCCATCATACCGACCATGATCGTCAGCGAAAGGCGTAGGTAGAAGACCGCAACGAGCCCGATCGCCACCATTGCTATCGTATGCGGAACGCTGATGTACGGGGTCTCCGGAGTAGGAATGGACCAAAGGAAACCGACAACACAGAAGTATATCGTAGGCACACAGATCCAGTGGATGGCCTTGTTGGTGGGGTTCTGGTGGCTGACGCCGTATGCGTCGAGCCAATCCTGCATGCTTCGTGTGGCCATGGTCAGCGGTAGCGTTGATCGATGATGTTGAGGTGATGTTCCGCATGTCCCACCAAGGTCCAGCCCAAGGCGCGAACACTGATCAGGTCCCCGTTGGCAACGCCACTGCGCGTCAGGGCCGCTGCAGGTAGTCCCTTGAAGAACGCAATCGTGGCGCGTCGAACGGCCTCGTGCTCGGCGAAGACCTCTGCCAAGGTGCGGAGCGATGGATCACTGAGCGCCGCGTAGGCGTTCTCATCGAACCCTGGTAGCGCCTGGCGCTCGCCACGAGCGAAGGCCATTGCACGGAATACGAAGACCCTTTCCGTGTCCGTGAGATGCTGCATGACCTCTTTGATGCTCCATTTGCCGTCGGCGTATCGATGGTCCTCTTTGCTGGGAGGCGTTGCTTCCACAACGGATCCGGCATGTAGCAGAGCGTCGCTCAGACCGGACAACAGATCCTCACCCGGCACTGCTTCGATGTACCCCGTGAAGTACGCATTCGCCTCGCCCGCATCCGGTCGGCCGATCCTGTCCATGGGGAAAAGATACGGTCGGTCCATGACCATTCAACCATTGCGGAACAGGAACAACCCGGGTAGTCCCAGGATCTCCTTGAGCACAGTGGTCCACCCGATCCGATGTCGCCACCAATTGTCCGGTGAGGCCAAGGGGTCCGGTACGCTCACCACTCCCACATGCGTTCCATTGCCACAGGCCGATCGGTACATGTGCCTCGATCGACGGGCGTGCACCCCCATGGAAAGCACATCCACGGAGGTGAGCTTTGCATCCTGAGCATAACGGGCAAAGGAAACGGCGTTGGACCATGTGCGACCGCCGGAGATCTTTGTTGACGGCAACGCTGTGATCCTGCTCGGGACGGCTCCGGCATTGCGCAGGTGGAAGGCCAACGCCTCCGCAAAATCCGGTCGCCCCGGTGAATCCGGCCCTTCGGCATGGGCGATCCGCATTTTCCGTTGCAGCACGTGGATGTTCTCTCCGTTGATGGTAAGGTGTTTCAGGAAGACGTTCGCTGCATCATCAGGCACCAGCCCATAGTGCCCGGAGATCATGCGCAACTCACGCATGGAACGGGGACACTGCAGTGTATACTCCCGGTTGTCAGCGGTGACCTCGATCCGCCCCAGCGTGTCCTCCTCCGTCATGAACAGCGCATATGCGCCATCACGGCCGCTGAGGTTGGCTCGTACCTCCCCGTGAAAGGGTGGGTCGAAAGTGCAAATGAGGGTGTCGCCGTTCAATAGATAGTATGCGGCTTCACGAATGGTGCCGGTGGTCAGGATATGGTCATATCCTCGTCGCTGGATCTCCGCCAACACCTCCGGCATGCGTTCTTGAGGGATCCATCCTTCCACCACCACGGTTCTGGAGCCGCTGGGTTCGGTGACGGCCAAGAATGGGAACAGGATGAAGGGGACCATCGACATGAACGCGACGCATGCCGCCGCGAACCAGAACAAACGGATCCTTCTTCGGCTCATTCACCCTCGTCGCTCAGGCTTGCTTGGAGTTCGAGGAGCTCCGCACGTGCTTTTCGATCGCCGGTCACCAGGCACTGCATGGCCCCGGCATGACAAGCCTTCATGGCATCGGCCGTTCTTCCGAGGTCGGCCAGCATCACCGCCAATTGGTAGTAGCTCGGAATGTGCTTCGGCTCTTCCGTCAATATGCCCTCCAGGTCCATGATCGCTTGTTCCATATCGCCGTGACGCTTGAGCTCCAATGCAATGGCATAGCGAAGGAACAGGTCGCCTGGTTCCTCGAGGAGCATCTTCCGCAGCTGTCCCAATCGTTCCATTCCAATGTATCGAAGTGGTATGACGAAAGTACTTTCTAGTTGGGTGGTCCTGGACAATGGACCACCCTCTCACACGTTCTGTATCCGTTGGATCATCCGATACGTATCACGCGGATGTATTGAATGCCATTCCGGGTCCCGGCGCAACCAGGTCGACTGTCGTTTCGCGTAGTTGCGTGTATGCTGTTTGATCAGCTCGATCGCTTCGGGAAGTGTTCGTTCACCATCGAAGTGCTCGAAGAGCTCCTTGTACCCCACGGTTCGCAATGCATTGAGGGAGCGATGGGGGAGCAGTGAACGCGCTTCTTCCACCAAGCCTTCGGCGATCATGCTGTCCACGCGTGCGTCGATACGGGCATAGAGCTCCGTACGCCGTAGGTCCATCGCGATGCGTACGATGCGCATGTCGGTCCTGTCCGTAGGCGTTGTGCGTTGTTCGCTGTAGGGTTTTCCGGTGGCGAGACAGATCTCCAGTGCGCGGATCACACGATGCGGATTGGCCCGGTCGATGCGCGCACCGGTGGCGGGATCCAATCGGTCCAATTCCTCCAGCAAGTTCACGAGTCCCTTGGTATCCAGCCGCTCCTGTATGCCCGAACGGATCACTTCGTGGCGCTGGGGAAGTGGGTCAAGGCCTTTGCACAGCGCATCGATGTACAGTCCGCTCCCGCCAACGAGCACGGCGCTGCCCTTTGTCTTGATCAAGGTTCGCAGCACCGGTTCCGCCTCGCGCGCGAACTGCCCAGCGCTCCAGGTCTCGGTGATGTCCAGCTGTCCGATGAAATGATGCTTCACGCCATCCATTTCCGCCGCGGAAGGTCGCGCTGTACCGATCCGCATGGCCGAATAGAACTGGCGCGAGTCAGCGCTGATGATCTCGGTGCCGAGTTCCCTCGCGATGACCACTGCCGCTGCGGTCTTCCCACTGGCCGTGGGACCTCCGATCACGATCAAGCCGGGTTGTTCCACGCTCACGAAATGGAAAGGGCGGAGTTATACACCGATCGTGCAGACCTATCGGTATTCCTCGCCCAGGTCATCAATGCTCCCATGGCCGAATTCGTTGTGGTCCTCGTCCTCTTCGGAGTAGCCATCGTCGTCATCGTAATGGTGCTCCTCGTCCTCCAATGTGTATGGGTCCTCGGACATGAGGTCGGCGGCGAGCTCCTCTTCCTTGGAATGCTCGCCTGGTGCGTTGCCCATGCTCATCACGAGCCGTGGATAGGTGACACCATCCTGCGGGTCCGAGGCATGGATCAGTTCCACCATGAACATCCACATGTGCAGGAAGTCGTACGCGTAGATGAAACGCTGCGAAGTGCTGCGTATGTGGTCGCTGATGTAAACCTCTTCCATCATGGCCGGAACTGCTCCCTCTTCCGCGAAACCCATGTCCGCCAACGGGATCTCATTCCCTTTGCCCCAATCCTCATCGCTGACGTAGAAGCAGGCCATCTCCTGACCGATGAAGCCGAAGGCCTCCTTGATCGCTTTGTGGAAGTCCAGAAAGTTCTGTTCGGAGCCGATCTCGATGTCCCGGAAGGCCTCACTGGGATGATCGATCAGGACACGAAAGCGGTAGATGCGCATGGGGGCTGCAAAGGTAGCCTCTCTCGAAGTGCGAACGAACTTGCCTTCGGGGCTTGTTGTCTCCTTAAATTCATCCCGATGCAGCGGAGCTTTGCCCTTGCCTTGATCACTTGGCCGATCGTGCTTTGGGCACAATTCCCGGTAGGCCAACGGAACCTGACCTTCAATGACCCGGCCCGTGATGGGCGTGCGATCCCTTGCGAGGTGTATTATCCGGCCTTGACCGAAGGTAGTGGTACTGAAGCGGCGGAGGGTAGCTTTCCTGTCCTTGCCTTCGGGCACGGTTTCGCGATGGGAGTGGGTGCCTACGCCAACATTACGGAAGCCTTTGTTCCCGCAGGATACATCGTGGTATTGCCCACTACCGAGGGCTCGCTGTTGCCTGCGCCGAGCCATTCGAACTTCGGACTGGACCTCGCCTTCGTGGTCGGTGCGATGCAAGCCGAAGGAGTGGACAATGCTTCGCCGTTCTTCGGTCACGTGGCGCTCACCGCTGCGGTGATGGGCCATTCCATGGGCGGTGGAGCCTCTTTCCTGGCCGCGGTCTCGAATGCCGACATCACCACGCTTGTCACTTACGCACCCGCGGAGACCGATCCTTCCGCGATCGCCGCGGCGGCACAGGTGGATATCCCCGCGCTGATCTTCGCCGGTAACCAGGATTGTGTCACCCCACCGAGTACCAACCAGATCCCCATTTACGAGGCCCTGCCTGGAAACTGCAAGTCCTATGTGGAGATCACCGGTGGCGGACATTGCAACTTCGCCAACAGCAACTTCAACTGTTCCTTCGGGGAGTTCACTTGTGGCGGTGGTGGTAGCCTTGGGCGCGAAGGCCAGCAGGCTCTCGTGGAGCAATACACGTTGCTCTGGTTGGATCGCTATCTGAAGGATGACGCGGTGGCTGGTGATGCGTTCGCGGCCCTTGTACAGGCCGGTTCCGGTATCACGGCCCAGTGGGAGTTGTCGGATTGTCCGCCCTTGGCCAGTACCTCCCTGGTCCCGGTTTCGGCGCCCGATCGGCAGGGTCACATCGCACCCATTCCGCTGCAAGACCGTTCCGAGTTGCGTTTCGAGGGTTTCGTGAGCGGCGCACGCTTCCAGCTGATAGACCCCGTCGGTCGGGTGGTCAGGGATGAAGCATTGCGTGGGAGCGTGCACCCGATCGAACGTGGAGCGTTGCGCTCCGGGACGTATGTGTGGCGCGTGAGCCTCGATGGCACAGCGATAGGGCGTGGACGACTGCTGGTGGAGTAACCCTTACTTTGAAGAGATCGCTCCGGAACCTGGCTCCATCTTCAGGCCCAGTTTGCTTCCTTCCTCCACCATCAGTTCCCAAGCCTGTGCCCGGTCGTTCTGGATCCTGCCATCGAGGATCGCATCCTTGATCACCGTCTTGATGTCGCCGATCAGTTTGCAGGGTGGGATATTGAAGGCACGCATGATGTCTTCGCCGGTGATCGGTGGCTGGAAGTTGCGCACTTGGTCCTTGGCCTCCACCTCCTTCAACTTCTCCATCACCACCTCGTAGTTGCGCAGGTAGCGTTCCTTCTTCTTTTCGTTCTTGCTCGTGATGTCCGCACGGCAGAGGATCATCAAGGCATCGATGTCATCACCGGCATCGAAGAGCAGGCGGCGGATCGCGCTATCGGTCACTTCCACCTTGGTCAAGGCGATCGGCCGCAAGTGCAGCGCCACGAGCTTTTGCACGAATTTCATTTGCTCGTCCAGTGGCAGTTTCAACCGGCGGAAGATGCCTGGGACCATGCGCGCGCCTTTGTCCTCGTGACCGTGGAAGGTCCAACCGTGGCCGGGTTCGAAGCGCTTGGTGCGGGGCTTGGCGATATCATGCAGGATCGCACCCCAGCGCAACCACAGGTCGTCGCTCTTCTCGCACACATTGTCGAGCACTTGCAGGGTGTGGTAGAAGTTGTCCTTGTGGCCGATACCGTGTTTCTCTTCCGCGCCGGAGAGTTCCACGAACTCCGGAAAGAATTCTTGAAGCAGTCCGGCATCACGCAAGAGGATGAAACCCACGCTCGGCTTCCTCGTCAGAATGATCTTGTTCAGCTCCGTGTGGATCCGTTCCGCGCTGATGATCTCCAGCCGCTTGGCGTTGCGCTTGATCGCGTCGAAGGTGAGCGGGTCGATCACGAAGCCGAGTTGGTTCGCGAAGCGCACGGCACGCAGCATCCGCAATGGATCGTCGCTGAAGGTGATGTCCGGATCGAGCGGTGTACGGATCAGACCACGGTCCAAGTCCATGATGCCGCCGAAGGGGTCCACCAGCGCGCCGAGGCTGCCCGGATTCATCGAAACAGCCAGCGCGTTGATCGTGAAATCGCGCCGTTCCTGATCGTCCTTGATGCTGCCGGGCTCCACTTCGGGTTTGCGGCTGTTGCGGTTGTAACTCTCCTTGCGCGCACCAACGAACTCCACCTGTTCATCCGCATATATGAACATGGCCGTGCCGAAATTCTTGAAGACATGAACCTCGCCGGCACCCAAGCGCTTGGCAACTGATCTCGCAAAGGCGATGCCGTCACCCTCCACTACGAAGTCCACATCCTTGCACGGGCGACCGATCAAGCGGTCGCGCACGTATCCACCGATCGCGAATGCCGGGATGTCCTGCTTCGCTGCTTCGGCCGCCACTGCGGCGAACAGCGGCTCCCTCACCACGCCTTCAAGGCGTGCAGGATCAACGGAGTAGCTGCTGGTGCGGGACATCGGGGTCGGATGAACATAGAACCGGACGATCGGATGATCGAAAGCCTCCTTTATGGGAGGGCGGCAAAAGTAGGTCCAAGCTCAAGAAACCACCGAAGCCGCCGAGATCCCGAACGCGCACTTGAAATGCCCTTTCGGACAAGCCTTGTGGCCGTGCAATCCGCAAGGGCGACATTCCAGGTGCTCGGTGGTCTCCACCACGCGACCGTTCTCACGCAAAGGACCGAATCCGAAGGCAGGTACGGTACTGCAGAACACCACCGTCACCGGTGCGTTCATGGCGCTGGCGATGTGCAAGGGGGCACTGTCGTTCACATAGTTCATCACGGCGCCTTCCATCAGGGCAGCGCTTTCCAAGAGCTTCAATTCGCGGGTCAGGTCCACGCCTCGGCCACTTGCAGCAATGATGCGTTGCGCCAGTTCCGAATCTCCGGGTGCGCCGATGATGAAGACCTCTTGCTCCCTCGGTAGCGCTTCGATCAGTTCGACCCACTTCGCTTCCGGCCATTGTTTGGTGGGCCAGACGGATGCCGGGGCGATGGTGACGTAGGACATGTGTCCATGTTTCCATGCGGTCGATCGGCCATGGACATTGGCGCGATCGGAGGTGCTCGGGTAGAGTTGGGGTAGGGGGCGCGTACGATCGGTCAGGTGCTCGATCAGATCGTTCAGGCGATCCACCTCGTGGCGTCCGTTGCCGATGTCGTGCGTTACGGTGCGACTGAAGAGGAAGCTCAGCGGGTTCTTGTCGTATCCTACCTTCTCCTTGCCGCGTGCCAGCATCGTCATCAAGCCCGTGCTGAAAAAGCGCTGCGCATTGATGATGTGGTCGTATTCGGTCCTGCGCAATACAGCGATCAGTGCCAACAGCGAGCGGGTCTTGCCTACACGCTTGTCCCAAACGTGTACGTGCCGGAGGAAAGGGTGACCGGTGAACAGACCATCGTTGCCCTTGCGGACCACCAGGTCGATCGCTGCATCCGGATGGAAGGCGCGCAGCTTCTCGAGGATGCTCGTTACCAGCACGGCATCGCCGAGGAAGGCGGTCTGTATGATGAGGAAGTGCTTCATTCCTCCACCAACGTGATCAGTACTTTGTCCACACGGAACCCGTCCATATCCAGGACCTCGCCAGAGAAGCGTTCTTCCGTGAACCGATCCCCCACTGCCGGAATGCGATCAAGCTTGTTGAGGAAATAGCCGCCCACCGTGGTATTGCTCGTGCTTTCCCGATCCATGAGGTCCACCCCGACAAAGGCGTTCAGGTCACCGATCAGCACCTGTCCGCTGACCAGCAAGGAGCCATCCGCACGCTTCGTGATCCTCGGTGAAAGGTCCTCGCCTTCATCCGGCAGGTCACCAACGATGGCTTCGGTAAGGTCGTGGAGGGTGACGAGCCCTTCAAAGGCGCCATGTTCATCCACCACGATGGCGATGTAGTGTTTCCGTTCCTGGAAAAGCTTGAGGATGGAGAACGCAGGTGCGCTCTCCGGTATGATGATGGCGGGGCTAACGACATCCAGCAGGTTCCACCCTGGTGTGGCAGCCTTGTCCAGCAGGTCGCGCACATGTACGGTCCCTTGGACATCGTCCAGTACACCGTTCGCTACCGGGAAGTACGATCGTGTACTGCCCTTCACCTGTGCGATGATCTCATCCGGCGGTGCCGTGCTATCGATCCATTCCACTTGGCTGCGATGGGTCATCAAGGTACGCGCCACATGTTCATTGAAACGTAACAGGTTCTGATGGGCCTGGGAGGACTCCTTGTCGATCACGCCCTGCATGTTCGCGGTGCGCAGGATGGCGCGAAGTTCATCCGCGCTCATTCGCTCATTCGTTCTGGTCCGAACCGGGATCAGCTTCATTACAAGGGTTGTGCTGAGCGCGAATAGCCGGACGATGGGATAGGTGACCGCGGCGAACCCTTTGATGATCGGCGCAACGACCAGTGCGATCCGTTGGGGATCGCTCATCGCGATGGTCTTGGGAACGAGTTCGCCCACCACGATCGTGAAATAGGTGATGCTTCCGATCACGCACACCATGGCCAAGTCGTGCGCGTACGGTGCAAGAGCTGGCCATTGGACCAGAGTGCTCTGCAGGTCATCCGTCAGCGTAGCGCCCCCGTATGCACCACTGATGATCCCGATCAAAGTGATGCCGACCTGGACGGAACTCAGGAAGCCCTCAGGGTCGTCGAGCAGTTGCAGGATCGTCTTCGCACGTTTGCTCCCTTTGTCCGCCAAGGCCTGGATCCGCGAGGGCTTCACGCTGACCAAGGCGATCTCGCTCAACGAAAAGAAGCTGTTGACCAAGGTGAGGAAGACGATTACGAGGACCTCCATCCGTTAGACCGCGACACCATGCTCCCGCAGCGCTTCGTTCAAGCTCGTCTTCTTGTCCGTGCTCTCCTTGCGCTCACCGATGATCAATGCACAAGGCACGCCGTACTCGCCTGCCGGGAACTTCTTCGGTACCGTTCCGGGGATCACCACGGAACGCGGTGGTACGTACCCTCTCATCTCCTTCGGCACGGGTCCGGTGATGTCGATGATACGCGTGCTGGCGGTAAGGACCACGTTCGCTCCCAGCACGGCTTCCTTGCCTACATGAACACCTTCCACCACAATGGCACGTGAGCCGATGAAACAGCCATCCTCGATGATCACGGGTGCTGCCTGCACAGGCTCCAGAACGCCCCCTATGCCTACGCCACCGCTCAGGTGAACGTGTTTGCCGATCTGTGCGCAACTGCCCACCGTGGCCCAGGTATCAACCATGGTCCCTTCATCCACGTAAGCACCGATGTTCACGTAGCTCGGCATCAGGATAACACCCGGAGCGAGGTAGCTGCCGTGCCGCGCGATCGCATGCGGCACCACGCGCACCCCCAATTCGGCGTAGCGGTGCTTCAAGGGGATCTTGTCATGGAACTCCAACGGCCCGGCTTCCATCGTGACCATCTGCTTGATCGGGAAGTACATCAGGACGGCCTTCTTCACCCATTCGTTCACCTTCCACGCCTCGGCTCCGCTCGGCGCGACAGGTGAACCGCTCGGTGTGGCAGTCAGCCCGAGCGGAGCCGAGGGCTCGGCCACCCGCAATTCGCCGCGGTCCAGTTTCTCGATCACACCTTCAATGGCGATCACCACTTCCTCATCGCGCAACATCGCGCGGTCCTTCCAAGCCTTCTCGATCAGTTCATGCATGCGTTCCGCGTTCAGGTCCATTGCAACGGTGGACCACAAAGATGGGCGCCCTTGCCCGACCTTCGCACCCATGCCCCGCGTCATTGCCATCGACTTCGGCCTCAAACGCACCGGTCTTGCCGTCACCGATCCGCTGCGCATCATCGCCACAGCGCTGGATACGGTCGATTCCAAGGAGCTGATGGACTACCTCAAGGCCTATGTCGCCAAGGACCAGGTGGATGGTTTCGTGGTGGGACTCCCAAAGAACCTGGATGGCACACCGACCGATGTCACCGGCAACGTGCATCAGTTCGTGGAGGCGTTGAAGAAGTCGTTTCCTGCGCTTTGGGTGGAGACCGTGGACGAGCGATTCACCAGCCGCATGGCCCAGCAGACCCTTTTGGCCAGTGGCAAAGGCCGTATGGCACGCCGCGAGAAAGGTCAATTGGACCGGATCAGCGCGACGATCCTGCTGCAAGGGTGGATGGAACGGTCAGGAGGCAAAGGGCCATAGCAAGAGGCAAAGGCAAGAGCAACGCTTCGCTTCCACCTGCAACCTGCCACCCGCGCATCTTACTTTTGCACCTCTCAACATGATCCTACCCATTCGCGCCTTTGGCGACCCCGTCCTGAAGAAAATGGCGCAGGACATCGAACCCGGCCATCCTGGCCTGAAGGAACTCGTCGCCGACATGTTCGAGACCATGTATGCCGCCAACGGTGTGGGTCTCGCTGCTCCACAGATCGGACAAAGCATACGCTTGTTCATCGTGGACGCTTCACCTTTCGCCGAGGATGAGGATGGTACACCCACCGAAGAGGCCCACTTGAAGGATTTCAAGAAAGTCTTCATCAATCCTTACATCGTGGAAGAGGACGGGGAGGAGTGGGGCTTTGAGGAAGGCTGCCTCAGCATCCCGAACATCCGCGAAGAGGTGTTCCGCGAGGAGCGTATCGTGCTGCAATACCAGGACGAGAACTTCACGGAGCACGAGGAGGTGTTCACCGGATTCGCGGCACGCGTGATCCAGCATGAGCATGACCACTTGGATGGCATCCTTTTCGTGGACCACCTTGCACCGCTTCGCCGTCGCCTGTTGAACGGCAAGCTGCGCGATATCTCACGTGGCAAGACCGATGTGAAGTACAAAATGCGATTCACCCCTGTGAAATGATGCGATCCATGAAGTATCCGATCCTGTTGCCGTTCCTCGCGCTGATGGTGGCCTGCGGTGGAAGCGATGCTCCCGAAACACCAAGGGATGCCAACGAACGCATCCGCCTCATGGAGGATTCCGTTTTCGAAAGCAGCACCTTCGACCTGCGGCGCGCACAAGCCCTGCTGGATGTGTACAAGGCATACGCCAACGCGCACCAGCTGGACAGCATGGCACCAGAGTACCTCTTCCGCGCAGCGAACCTGTCCAAAAGCATGCACGACGGCGCCCAAAGCATACGCCTCTACGATCGCATCATCACCGACTATGGCAACTGGTACCGCTTGCCCGATGTGTACTACCTGAAGGCGTTCACCATCGATAGCGAATTGGACCAGCGCGGTGAGGCGAAGACCGCCTATGAGGAAGTGATCAACCGCTACCCGGACCACCCCTTCGCGAAGGATGCCCGCGCCATGATCGATAACCTCATGTACACCGATGAGGAGCTCATCGAGCGCTTCAAACAAATGGAACAGGACAGTGGCGTGGCGGTGCAGTAACCCCTTCCCGTGCTCGTGACAATGGTGCCCCGTCAGGAACCGCACCTCCGCGCGACCTGATGTGGGTCGATCCCGTGCCCTTGGTGGGCCCGTGGTCTCGCGCCGAACCGAACGACCAACCCTATGCCCGTACCCCAGGACCAGATCCACGCGGCCGCCAATGGCATGACGTGGGAAGCATACATGGAACTCTTCGCGCGCCTCGTGGCCGAAGGGCGCACCACCGGGCCTGACCAGAGCGAGGCGCTGTTGGCCTACACCAAGCTCAACCTCTCGCGCAGCCGCCGCTGGCTGAAGACCCTGAAGCTGCTACCCGAAGTGCAGGACGGCTTGCCTACCGCTGTTTCTCAGACCTGGCTGGTGATCACCGAAGCGTGGTGTGGCGATGCCGCCCAGTGCAATCCCATCATCGCTGCCATGGCGGAGCGCATGCCCGGGGTCACCTTGCGGTTCATCCTGCGGGATGAGCACCTGCCGATCATGGACCGCTACCGCACCAACGGAGGGCGCAGCATCCCGAAGCTGATCGTGTGGGACGATGCCACCCAAGAGGAACTGTACACTTGGGGACCGCGCCCGGCCGATGCGCAGGTGCTCTACACCGACCACCTCTCAACGCCCTTGGACCAGCGCGATGCCGAGGCCACGAAGGAGAAGCTGCATCGCTGGTACTTCGATGATGCCGGGGTCTCCGTACAGCAGGAATTGCTTGCCTTGGCACAGGCCGTTCCTGTGGGTTGATCAGACGTGCTGGTCGATCAGTACCGCGTTGCCGTCCGGGTCGATCACCACGAAGCTGGCCGGACCGCTGGTACTTTCGTCCGCCTCGTTCTCCACCTTGATGCCTGCGGCCTTCAGGAGCTTTTGGATCGTGCGTACATCGTCGAACCGCTCGAGTGTGTTGGCGCTCTCGTCCCAACCCGGATTGAAGGTGAGGATGTTGTTCGGGAACATCCCTTGGAACAGGCCCACCAAGGCGTTCCCGTTCTTCATGATCAGGTAGTTCTTGGCCATGTCCCCGCCGAACGCGGAAAAGCCCAAGGCTTCGTAGAAGGTCTTGGAGGCTTGCAGGTCCTTTACGGCTAGGCTGACGGAGAAAGCACCGAGTTGCATGTCGTTCTGGTTTCGTGTTCCGTTCGAAACTACGGGAAAGGCTGAAAAGGGTCCGGGGAGGTGACCAAGCGTTGTCCCTGTGACCGAGCGTGATGCAAGGCCTTCGGATCCCCGAACCACGCATCGTACCTTGCCTCAAACCATTTCGTTATGCGCAACTTCATCAGTCTTGTGGCCTGCTTGGCCTTCCTGTCCACTTCGGCACAAAGCGCGGAGCGAGTATTGGTAGGCGCGGTAGTGGTACCATCCACCAAGACGAAGGAAGCTCCCAAAGCCAAGGCCGATGCTACACCATGGTCCGCTCCGGTCATCCGTCCGGTGGAGTCGGAGAATATGAAGACCCTGCTCGCACCAGCGGCCGATGCCCCGGGCAGTTTCAGCAAGGAGTTCTTCCGGATCGAGGCACCGCGACCTACTGCTGCACCACCGTTGCGGGTGGGCGGTTGCTGAGATCGAGGGTTTTGCGTGGCATTGGTAGCGCCGATGCAATTCGAGCGTATTTTGGATGCCATATCCGGGTCATCATGCGCGCCATTCTTTGTTCAGCCTTTCTCGTGAGCAGCTTGCTCCACGGCCAATTGTGGGATCAACGCGCCGATGTGGGTATGGCGTTGTTGGATGCCACGGGATTCGCGGTTGGCGAGCATGGCTTCGTGTTCGGTGGGCACGATGGTGCAACTGCACAGAACATCCTCTGGAGGTATACCCCAAGCCTTGATGTGTGGGGCTCGGCCGGCACCTTCCCAGGCACCATCGCACGGGCTTGTGCCGGTGCAGCGCTGGATGGGAAAGGATACGTCTACGGTGGTCGTACCGGGGTCGGCGGTCAGTATTCCAGCGCGCTGTGGTCCTTTGATGCAAGCACTTTCCAGTGGACCCGGAAGGCCTCCAAGCCCGGTGTGGGACTGGCATACTCCAGCGCTTTCTCCATGAACGGCATCCTATACGTGTTCGGTGGTAGTACGCCGAGCAATTCCTATAGCAACGAACTATGGGCCTATGACCCTGGCACGGACCAATGGACCATCCGCGCTTCTTTGCCAGCGGCAGGTCGCTCCGGAACCATCGCCTTGTCCTTGGGCGGTAAGGGTTACATCATAGGCGGCAATGATGCTTCCGCGAATTTCGCTTCCAGGGATGTGTGGGAGTATGACCCTGCCATCGACTCATGGACACGGAAGTCGGATATGCCCGGCCCCGAGCGACGTACCGGATGTGGCTTTGTACTGGGCGGTTTGGCCTACGCTGGCGGTGGTTGGGATGGAAGCGACCGGTTCACCGATTTCTACAGCTACGACCCGTTGACGGATGTTTGGACCGCGATCTCGGACTTTGGCGGTTTTGGAACATACACCCCTGTGGGTTTCGCTACCGACAATGCGGGCTACGTGGCCACTGGTGGTGCAAGCTCCGGCGCATCGGCGCAATGTTGGGCGTACGTCAAAGGCGCCATCGGCCTTCAGGAACAAGCGGATGAGCGTTTCCGTCCGTTCCGGAACGGATCCGAGATCGTGGTGGATGGCTGGAAGCAAGGCCGGGTGGGGCGGTTCAGGGTCATGGACACCGATGGCCGCATGGTGGCTGAAGGGTCCATAACGAGGGGCCGAATCGCCTTGGGTGCCGTAGCGAACGGAACATACGTCCTCAACCTCATTGAACCGAACGGTGCTTTGTTCTCGTGGAAGTTCGTGGTGTTGGAGTGAGAGCGGGCAACGTGTGTCCTACGCAACCTGGACGCTGTTGTCCAACGAACTCAACCGCACCATTTCATTGCCGGTACTTGTACCGAAGTGCGGTAATCCCGTTTTGCTTGCGCAGGTTGACCAAGCCACCGTACATGACCCGGACCGTGATCGGGCTGCTGTGCATGTCCACGATCCCGCTCTTGGCAAAGTCCACATAGTGGTATTTCACTTGTAGCCCGAGGTAGCTCCAAGAGGTAAGGTAGCGGCGGTAGGTTAGCCCTGCGCTCAGGTCCAGTACGGCCGTGCTGCCGGCCATGTCCTCCACATCCTTCTCGGCCTCAAAGGCGTCGAAGCCCATGTACCCGACACCCGCGTTCACCTGGATCTCGTGTGCTCCTCGGTCCAGTATATCCCACCCGAAGTCCACACTGGCTTCCGTACCGAAGAAGTACGAAGTGCGCTGGGTGCTGTCGGCATCGATGTTACGCTTGGCGTTGTACACCTGACCCGAACTTCCGAAATTGAAGGCCACGGTAAGGTCATAGGAGAGTTGCCTGCGTTTGCCGCCAATCTGGAAGCCGAAAGTGGGGTGCGATCCCAAGGGCTCCAGGTCGCCGGTGGGCAGCCAGATCCCCGTGAACAACGATCCATGGAGCTCGCCGAGGTCCGTGTACTTCGCCACCTCCTCGGCATACCGGATGCGCAGGTCCATGTCCGGGAAGTCAGGGTCCTGTAAGCGTTGGAAGAGATGGCCGGGGTCGGGCCCATAGGTGGTGCACAGGTCGTATTCCAAGGTCCCCGGTGCGTATTTCAAGCGCAGTTCATTGGCCCACGGACGGGTAAAGGACATCAGATCATGGAATACGGGTGCTTCGCGCTGGAGCACCTCAAGCGGCAAGGAGGCCATATTCGCGTACACCCAAAGCCATGCGAAACCTTGCTCGTTCAAGAGCGGACGCACCGCCGAATCGGTCTCCAAGTGCAGTAGAAGGTCCACCCTGAAGGCGGGTTCGTCCGGACATTTCTTCTTCCATGCGGCCAGCACCAAGGCCGTGGAATCCAGGTCGCCCGCAGCGTAAGTGCGGCTGATGATCCGTAAGGCGTTCAGCCCGACATCGTTGCAATTCGGCACGGATCGCTCCAACATCGCATCGAGGTCCGTTTGCGCCTTGCCCGGGATCAACGAAGTAAGGAACACCGATACCAACAGGTGGCGTAGGGCGCTGGGCATTCATCAAACATAGTCGGTTGTCGCGATCGCCCTACCAACACCACGATCCCTTGCAACAGTATCGCGCAAAGTCCGTCCCCATGGGTAGGCCGTCGATCGATCGCGTTCAGCACCGAGGTGATCCTCCGCGTACGATTCTCCACCTGACAGGCGTTCATCCTTCGCACCAACACCGGCACCATGATCCGCATCCTCACTGCTTTCCTCCTCACGGCGAACAGCGCCGCAATATTCGCCCAGCAGAACGCACACCTACCATATATCGAAGTGAGCGGCACCGCCGAAATGCAAGTGGTCCCGGACCGGATCCACATCAGCATCGTGCTG
>JAGQVV010000013.1 GCA_020437805.1 Flavobacteriales bacterium | reverse complement strand
AGCAACATCGATGTGAACGTGAGCATCGGCACCATCTTCAGCATTTACCGGCGGGTAAGCAAGGGCGAAAATGCCACCATGGATGATTTCATGCAACCCGGAACGGCGCAGGTCGCCGCAGGATATATCATCTACGGCAGTAGTACCATGCTCGTATACACGACGGGCCATGGGGTCAACGGCTTTACACTGGACCCCAGCATCGGTACGTTCTGCTTGAGCCACCCGAACATGACCACGCCCGAAGAAGGCAAGATCTTCTCCGTGAACGAGGGGAACTACTTCGACTTCAGCGAGGGTGTGCGCAGCTACATCGATGACTGCAAGAAGCAGAAGATGAGCGCGCGCTATATCGGTAGCCTCGTGGCGGATTTCCACCGCAACCTGTTGAAGGGCGGTATCTACATCTACCCGAGCACGGCCAAGGCCCCGCTGGGTAAGTTGCGCTTGTTGTACGAGGCCAACCCCTTGGCCATGATCGTGGAACAAGCCGGTGGCATGGCGACCGACGGCACTACCCGGATCATGGAGCTTCGGCCGACCGAATTGCACCAGCGTTGTCCGCTGTACATCGGCAGCAAAGGCATGGTGGAGAAAGCGATGAAAGGGTAGTTCGCCAAAGTTCGCGACGACCGACTGATCGTAGCTGATCCGCGTGAGCGGGCGCAACGGCAGCTCCAGTGCGGAGCAGCTTGTGGGAACGTGCAGCGAGGAGCCACGACGAAGGACCGGCCCCGGAGCGCCGATCCCGCTGGTGATCCGCGCTTGACCACAGTGGAGCACGCGACCCTCCGCCGGGCTTGTGCGTTGGCGAAGGGGCACGCCCGGAACATCCACATAGCGCAACGCTTGCCTGTTCCTTAAGATTCCGCTGAACCTGGGATCCATCGGCGTGTACCGCAGGCACCGAGCTAACTTCGCGACCCTGATGAGAACATTCCTGACGCTCCTTCTTTCCGCCGCGCTCACGGCCAACTCGTTCGCCCAATGGGAACTCGTTACTCCCATTAAGACCTGCAGCGAATTCGATGCGGTGGAGATGGTGAGCGATGTGCTGGGCTACGCTGTTGACAAGCCCATGGGCGCGATCCTACGTACGTTCGATGGCGGTTTGCGCTGGGAACGCATGGCGAACAACTTGGGGAACAGTCCCACTGCGATCTTCATGTGGGATGCGGATCGTGGTGTGGTCGTAGGCGAAGGTGGTGCGGTGTACCGCACGAACGATGGGTTCAGCACGATCACCGGACAAGCCAACCCGACCTTCGGCGAATTGCGTTGTGTGTACTTCGCGAACGACACTTTGGGCTGGGCCGGATCGGTGACCGGCAAGATCGTAAGGAGTACGGATGGCGGCGCTACTTGGACCTTGATGCAAAGCGGCCAATCGACGAACAACTATTTCACCGCGATCCAATTCCTGGATACGGAAACCGGATACGCCAGTTGCGCTGGCGGCGAAATGCTGAAGAGTGTGGATGGCGGACTGACATGGCAAGGCGTTGGCCCCTTCGACCAGTTGGTGCTGATGCGGGATCTTCATTTCTATGATACGGAAGTGGGGGTGGCCGTTGGCAGCGCTGGCGAAGTGATCCGCACAACGAACGGAGGTATCACTTGGGATTCGATCCCTTCCAGCACGACATACACCATGCTGGATATGGATGTGCAGGGCGATGTGATCGTGGCATGCGGTGCATGGGGCAGAACGATCCGAAGTGAGGATGCCGGACTTACATGGACCGAGATCCAAATTGGTGCCTCGGAACACCAAAGCGTAAGCCTGACACCGAATGGCGTGGGAATTCTTGGAACCAACGGTCGCATACAAGGCACCACCGACATGGGCCAGACCTGGACCGTTCGCCATGAGGGGGCATGGCATACCAAGTTGAACAAGCTGAGCTTCATGGACCCGGATACGGGTGTAGCAGTAGGCTATCAGACCACGGGCGGGTTCGAGGCCGGCCTGATGCGCACCACCGACGGGGGACGCAACTGGAGCAAGGCAGGCGGCGGCGGCCTTGGTGTTCACATGAACGCCGCAGGTGACGGGTGCCTTGGCGGTGGAAGTGGTGCCTTCGCGAAGACGAACAATGGCTTCTTCACCCGTACGGGAATCAATGGACCGAACGTTGCCATTCGTTGCACGTGGACCTTCGATGCAAGCACCATGATCGTGGCAGGCGGCGCGGTAGCTGGCGGTATCTATCGTACCACGAATGGCGGCTCCACGTGGACGCGCGTGCTGGACGTTGGCAATATCACCATCAGTGATCTTTGGTTCCTGGATGAACTGCAAGGCTATGCGGTTGGCGAATACGGCGACAACTACCGCACCGCGGACGGTGGTGTGACCTGGCAGGCATTACCTCCAACAAGTGGCAGCCATACCGTATTCTTCATCGATGAATTGCGCGGCTGGACCAAACAGCACCGCACCACCGACGGCGGGGACACGTGGACCACCATGGGAGGTACACCACAGACCACCATGAGCATCTTCTTCACAGACACGGATACCGGGTATGCGGTCGCTTCATCCGGTCAAGTGGTAAAAAGCGAGGACGGTGGCATCACGTGGGAGAATGTGCTCCCCGAGATACTGAATGCAACTGTGGGCGATGCGACGTACGTGGATGGATGGATCATCCTTGCAGCGAACAACGGTGACATCTTCCGTGCTCAAGTGGGGTGCTCCAGTGTGGCCGAGACACCCGAGGTAAGTGTTGATGGGCAACTGCTGTGTACCAACTTTCCGGGTGAAGCACAGTGGTTCCGCAATGGCGAAGCGGTGGATGGTGCGACCGAAGGATGCTTTGAAGCCGAGACCGGTGGACTGTACTCGGTCATCGTGGTGGATGCGTTCGGTTGCACCTCGGCTGAGTCGGTTCCTGTTCAAGTGTTGATCACTTCTGCACCCGACGCCTTCCCTAACACTTCGTTCCGCACATTCCCGAACCCGGCCCGTGACGCATTCCGTTTGGAGCGAGCGAATGCTGGTCCCGCGTTGATCACGATCATGGATGCGCAAGGTCGCTCGGTGCTCGAGCAACAGGTCGGTGGCACATCCGCCATGATCGACATCAACACACTGGATGCCGGGATGTACCTGATCCGTGTGGTCGGTGCTACGGATGAAGGCACCTTGCGTGTGGTGAAGGAATGAACCATGGTGCCATCCGCGACCAGAGCAACCTCCGATCACAGGTGTCGGCGTGGTTCCGCGAACTGGGTTTTGAGCAAGTCGGCTTCTCGAAGAGCATTGAGCGCATCACCACACACCACATGGACCGAACGTTGGTCTACAAGTTGCGGAAACGTGCCGACCATGATACTTTTTACAAAGAGTCCACAGGTGGTTCCTTGATCGTCTTTGAAGTGACCACGGACAGCGGGGCCTGCACCCATGATGGGTACTGCCCACTCCTGCTTTTCGGGATATGGGAGAAGAAGCTGCGCTTCAAAGCCGATGCCGGTACGTTGTTCAAGTACCGCGCAGAAGGCCACGCGATCGAAAAGAAATTCCTGGACTTCGTGGCAGCCCTCTGAAGCGTCAATCCAGCTCCATCAGCATCTTCAGCAACAGCGCGCGCACCTTCATGTGCTCGCTCCATGAAGAAATACGGTATTCCTTCCGTGCTGTGAAATTGATCACCCGACCCAGATCCGCGGTCACACCCAAGGCCACCGGGCGGCCTCCGGTGAATGCCATGGCCACATGCGTCAGTTCGCCCAAGGGGCCGTACACATGAGTACTGGGTTGGTACTGCTCAAGTACTCCTTCCACTTCCGTCATTTGGGACCCGCTCAGGGTGCGGTGCGTGCCTTTGGCGCGATAGAGCCTCCATGCTTCCGCATTGGCGGATGCTGAATTGTAATTGCCTTGAGAAAGTCGCGGGAATACTTGCACACTATCGATGCGTTGGGCAGCAACCATGAACGGCATGGAGCCGAAGACGATGATCGTCACGAAGCGGAAGAGCTTGCGGTGGAGCATTCTTCGCAAAGCTATCTCCTCGCCCATGATGTGCACGATCGGCCGCCGTAACTTTGCGCCACTCCCGAACCCGATGCCCGGAATTGCCGGTATCGGGTTTCGGGCATTTTGGCGTCCATGAGTTTGACATCCCTCCCCGACCTCCTTTCCCTCTTCCGTAACGACGCACGCGTGGCGCGTGTGGCCGATGCCTTACGTGAGAAGGCGGCCCGAGTTCAGATCACGGGCACCCTTGGTTCATCACAAGCCTTCATCGCGAACGCCTTGATCGAGCAGCGCGGCGGGGTGCATGTCTTCGTGCTCACCGACCGCGAAGAGGCCGCCTACTTCCTTAACGACCTCGAAGCATTTCGCGGGAAAGAGAAGGACGCCCGCAAAGCGAAGGACGAGGACATGTTCTTCTACCCCGCGCCATCGCGCTCGCCGTACGACCCGGAAGGGCACCATGACGGAGAGCGCGTGAGCCGCACGGAGGTCTTGGAGACTTTGATGAAGAAGCCGGAGCGACTGGTGCTCATCACGTACCCCGACGCCCTCGTGCCCCTCGTGATGGGCAAGGAGGAGATGCAGAAGAACACGCTTGCGATCAAACGCAACGAAGAGCTGCCCATCGATACGCTCCAGGAGTGGTTGGAGGAGACCGGCTTCGCCCGTGTGGAGTTCGTGTACGAGCCCGGGCAGTACAGCATCCGCGGCGGCATCGTCGACGTGTTCAGCTACGGCAACGACAAGCCCTACCGCATCGAGCTGTATGGCGATACCGTGGAAAGTGTGCGCCGCTTCGACCCTCAGGACCAGTTGACCATTGAGCGACTTGCCGAGGCGGTGATCGTACCGGACCTTCAGGACGAGGACGCTGCACAGCAGCAACTCTTCTTCGCTCAACTACCGGAGGACGCCACCATCTGGCTACGCGATCTGCAAGCAATCGGTGATGCGGCAGCAAAGCAGTTGAAGTTGCTCGGTGAAGCGTACGATCGACTGCCGGACAAGGACAAGCATGCCACGCCGAGTGAGCTGCTCGCCACGGATACGGAGTTGATCAAGGGGACGCTCGGTTTCAGGAAGGTGTTCTGGCGGGGACAGTTGTCAGTTGTCGGTTCGCAGTTGTCAGGCGAGACGGAAAAAGCACGCGTTGCATCCGGCGTTTCCAGCACGCCAGCTAACACCCAGCCTGACAACCAACAACTGACAACTGACAACCGCGCTTCGCTCACTATCGACTTCCGGCAACGCCCCCAACCCACCTTCGCCAAGGAGTTCAAGATCCTATCCGGCGACCTCCACAACAAACAGAACGCGGGCTACACCAACCTGATCGCCTGCAACAGCGCCAAGCAGAGCGAGCGGCTGTACACCATCTTCAACGACATGGAGCACGAGGTCGCGTTCACGCCTCTTGTTCTTGATCTACACGAGGGCTTCATCGATCCCGAGTTGAAGCTGGCGCTATACACCGACCACCAGATCTTCGAGCGCTACCACCGCTACCGGCTGAAGGAAGGTTTCCGGAAGAACTCGCAGGCACTCACACTGAAGGAGCTCACCCAATTGAAACCCGGTGACCTCGTGGTCCACATTGATCACGGCGTGGGGATCTTCAGCGGATTGGAAACGATCGACGCCGGTGGCAGCATGCAGGAGGCGATCCGCCTGAAGTACCGCGACGGCGACATCCTCTACGTGGGCATCCACAGCCTTCACCGCGTGAGCAAGTTCAGCGGGGAGGAAGGAGGCAAGGCACCAAAGGTGAGCAAGCTCGGCACCCCGGCGTGGAAGAACCTGAAGGAGAAGACCAAGGC
>JAGQVV010000098.1 GCA_020437805.1 Flavobacteriales bacterium | reverse complement strand
GTGGTGTCCAAGCTCAGCGCCCCGATCGCACCGTTCTTCAGCGACCGACTGCATCGCGACCTGATCGGCACGAGCGTGCACCTGAGCGATTGGCCGAACCATGAAGAGACGTTGATCGATACCGAGCTGGAAGAACGCACCAAGCTGGCGCAAACCCTTACCTCATTGGTGCTTAGCGTGAGGAAATTGGAAGGCCACCGGGTACGTCAACCCTTGCAGAAGATCCTTGTCCCTGTGCTCGATGAGACCATGCGCTTGCGTTTGGAAGCGATCAAAGAGCTGGTGCTCGGAGAGGTGAATGTGAAGGAATTGGTGCTTTTGGACCCGAGCGAGGGCAAACTCAGGAAGAAGGTCAAGCCGGATTTCAAGAAGCTTGGTGCCCGCATGGGCAAACTGATGAAGAGCGTTGCAGCGGCCGTGAACGGATTGGACCAGGACGGGATCGCCACGTTGGAAAACGAGGGAAAGGTCATCCTTCCCGTTGAGGGTCAAGATGTTGAGGTGACCTTGGCTGATGTGGAGATCACGGCCGAAACCGTTCCAGGCTTGAGCGTAGCAAGTGAAGGAAGGATCACCGTTGCGGTCGACATCACTCTGAACGACAGCCTATTACAGGAGGGTATTGCCCGCGAATTGGTGAGCCGTATCCAGACCTTGCGCAAAGAGAGCGGTTTCGAGGTAACCGACCGGATCGACCTGCGCATCCAACGGAACGGTAACGAACGCTTTGAGCAGGCCGTGGTGAACCATGCCGGGTACATTCTAACGGAAACGCTCGCCATCACCCCTGAGGACCAGGTACTTGTGGACCAGCTGCTCGCGGGGCCTTCGCACGTGCATACCGTGGAGTTCGAAGATGCCGTGGCCTGTGCGTTATCCCTCGAACGTTCGGCCAATTGAGGCGCAGAACCACGTATATTCGCGGCTAATTCCCAACACCGGGACCGTCATGGCAAAGAAATCCGCTCCGAAGAAGGCAGCCAAACCCGCCAAGAAGGTGGCCAAGCCTGCACCCAAGAAAGTCGCCAAGACGGCTGCCAAAAGGCCGGTGAAGCAGAAGCCGAAACCGGCCGTGAAGAAAGCAGCCCCGAAAAAGGTCACGAAAGCGACCCCGAAGGCTAAGAAGGCCGTGAAGGCCGTTCCTAAGAAAGGAACGAAAGCGGCGCCAGCGAAAGCCAAGAAGTCCGCTTTAAAGAAGGTCGTTGCGAAGAAGGCCTCTCCCAAAAAGGCCGCTCCGAAGAAGGCCGCTCCGAAGAAGGCCACGAAGATGGTCAAGGCAGCGCCCAAAGCGAAGCCGACCTCGAAGGCCGGAAAGACCGTGACGCCCAAAAAGACCGTAAAGACGGTGGTGACCAAGAAGACCCCACCTGTGAAAACAGCACCCTCCAAGCCCTTGAAGAAGGAATCGAAGAAGACGATAAAGGCCGCTGCTCCGAAAGAATCGAAGGTCGCCTCCACCAAGCCTCTTGTAACCCAGCGTGTGGCGCCGAACAGACCCATGCCGGCGCCGGTCGTGAAGAAGCAGGTTTCAACCTTGGAGCGCGCGGATAAGCTGCGCTACACGGACGAGGAGCTTGTGGAGTTCACGACCTTGATCAAGCGTAAGTTGGATGAAGCACGGAAGGACTATGACCTGCTGAAGCAAACCTTGGCGAACACGGATAACAATGGGACGGACGACACGAGCCCTTCGTTCAAGATGATCGAGGACGGCAGTGAGACCTTGAGCCGTGAAGAGACCGCGCAGTTGGCCGGCCGTCAGGAAAAATTCATCAAGCACCTGGAGGATGCCTTGCTGCGGATCCGCAACAAGACCTATGGCATCTGCCGCGTCACCGGTCGTTTGATCAGCAAAGAGCGTTTGCGTTTGGTACCACATGCCACATTGAGCATCGAGGCCAAGCAGCAAATGGGCAACTGATCGGAGTGGAATTCCATGTTACGTCATGGCCCGTGCAACCGTTCGCATGCGCTTTAGCCCTGCGGCCTATCCTTAGTACGGGTTGAGGCGCGCGTTGCTCATCATTGCTCTGGTCCTTCTCGCGGATCAAGCCTTGAAGGTGTGGGTGAAGCTCAACTTCTTTTATGACAGCGCCATATCCATCCTCGGGGACAAGGGCTACTTGCACTTCATCGAGAACCGAGGCATGGCCTTCGGAATGGAATTCGGAGGTGAATGGGGCAAATTGTTGCTCACGCTGTTCCGTATAGCTGCCGTCTCAGGCATCGCATACAGCCTTTGTCACATGATCAAACGCGGTGCGCATGGTGGCTTGGTGATCAGCGTTTCCTTGATCCTCGCAGGTGCCTTGGGCAACATCATCGACAGCACGTTCTACGGGGTCATCTTCAGCGCCAGTTCGCCCTTCGAGAAGGCCATTCTGTTCCCTGCTGAGGGTGGTTATGCACCCTTGTTGCACGGGGCGGTCGTGGACATGTTCTACTTCCCCTTGTGGGAAGGTCGGCTGCCCGAGTGGATCCCGATGTGGGGTGGTGACCATTTCGTGTTCTTCCGACCGGTGTTCAACATAGCCGATGCGGCGATCACTGTTGGTGTCGCGGTGTTCATTCTTGTTCAGCGCGCGGCCCATAGGAGAGAGGATCCGGACCGGTCGGTCATCGCACCACGGACCCAAGAGGACCGGACGTCCGTTGCTTCGGCTTCAGGGACCGAATAGTTGGCACCCTTTCAGTTCGCCCTGTCCGCCGCCTACCCTACCGGTAACGACCCGTTCCGCAGGCTGAGCACTTTTTCGGCGATCTGAACAGCATTGGTCGCAGCACCTTTCCGGAGGTTGTCGGCCACCACCCAAAGGTTCAGCGTGCGCGCTTGGGTCTCATCCCTTCGGACCCGTCCCACGAAGACATCATCTCGTCCTTGGGCCATCATCGGCATTGGATAACGATCGGAGCTGGTGTCATCATATAGCTCAACACCGGGGGCGTCCTTAAGAAGCTTAAGTACCCCGTCCAGTTCGAACTCATTCTCGAACTCGACATTCACCGATTCACTGTGCCCACCCAATACCGGAACGCGCACAGCGGTGGCGGTCACCCGGATACCAGGGTCAAGGATCTTCTTGGTCTCCAACACCAATTTCATCTCTTCCTTGGTATAGCCGTTCTCGGTGAAGACATCGCAACGGGGGATCACATTGCCGTCGATCCGGAACGGATAGGCCATCTCTCCTTCCACACCGTTGCGCTCGTTCTCCAACTGTCGCACCGCTTTGATGCCGGTTCCGGTCACGGCTTGGTATGTGGAGACCACTACACGCTTCACCCTGAAAGTCTGATGCAACGGAGCCAAGGCCATGACCAATTGTATCGTGCTGCAGTTCGGGTTGGCGATGATGCGATCCTCAACCGTGAGCACGTCCCCGTTCACCTCCGGTACGACCAATTTCTTGTCGGCGTGCATGCGCCAAGCGCTGCTATTATCGATCACGGTGCACCCCACCTCTGCGAAACGAGGCGCCCATTCCAAGGAAGTGGATCCACCAGCGGAGAACAAGGCCAGATCCGGCTTCATGTCCACCGCCATTTCCATACCGATCACCTGGACCTCCTTCCCGCGGAACACGACCATCCTGCCAACACTTCGATCACTGGCCACGGCCAGGAGTTCGGAAACGGGGAGATCCCGCTCCTCCAACACCTTCAACATGACCCCGCCGACCAGTCCGGTCGCACCAACAACAGCTACTTTCATTCCTTGGGCATAACCAGCTTTGGAGCCCGAAAGTACTACCTTTCCAACCCGTTGCCCGATCATGTACGGAACGCTTCGAACCCTTCTTTTGCTACTGTCCGTTCCCGGGTCGATGGTGACCGGCAAGGGCCAGTTCAACGATGATTTCGATGATCTGGATTTCACCACCGGTGTGGTCTGGACCGGAAACGATGGCCTCTTCACCGCCGCCTCCGGACAATTGCGCTCACAAAGCCCCGGCGCATCGAACTATTACTTGAGCACAGCGAGCAGTTTGGTGAACGATGCGGAATGGGAGTTCTTCCTGGACCTGCGCTTCGCTACGAGTGGTGCGAATTACGTGGATGTCCATGTCATGAGCGACTTGGCCGACCTGTCTTCCACAGTGAGCGGCTACTTCGTACGGATCGGAGGCACTGCGGATCGGATCGAATTCTTCCGAAGAAGCAACGGAATTGCCACCAGCACAGGGTTGCAGAGCCCTGATGGTCTGGTGAACAGCAGCACCAGCAACCCGTTCCTCATCAAAGTGACGCGATCCGCTGCGGGCGCATGGAGCCTCTTCTTCGACGATGGGGCGACCGGGACGTACGTCAACGCCGGAAGTGTGATCGACGTCACCCACACTACGGCCTCCTTCTTCGGGATCCGTATCGAACAGAGCTCAGCGGCCTCTGCCGTGAACAACCACTTCTTCGACGATATCGTAGCTCGCCCGATCACGGTTGACAATACCCCGCCAACGATCACAACCGTGGAGGTGATCGATGCCTCCAACATCGACGTCATCTTCGATGAGGCCGTTGACCTCTCCACCGCGAACGACGAGAACAACTATGAAGTGCAACCCTTCATCATGGCAACCACCGCAATGCGCGATGGGGCGGAGCTTTCTCGCGTGCACCTGTCATTGACCGCACCCTTGACGAATGGGAACACATACACCCTGATCACTACAGCGGTGCAGGATCTCGCGGGCAATGCAATGCCCAGCACCCAATTCATGTTCGACTATATCGTGCCCACCGTTGCGGGATTCCGGGATGTGGTGATGAACGAGATCATGGCCGACCCTTCTCCCACCGTCGGACTTCCGGAAGTTGAATTCGTGGAATTGCACAACCCGACCACGGACCGGACCGTCGATCTAACGGGCTGGACCTTCAGCGATGGCGGTACACCCGTGACCATTCCGGGTTACACCTTGCCCCCGGGTGGATATGTGGTGCTGATGGCCAATGCGAGCCTCCCCTTGTACCCGAACCTGCCCAACAAGATCGGCCTGACCAGCCTTCCTGCGCTGAACAATGATGGCGATGCCCTCGAACTGAAGAACAGTGGAGGCGCCCTGATCGATGCCGTCACGTACGCGCTGAGCTGGTACCAGGATGCTGCGAAGGACGACGGAGGATGGACCTTGGAACAGATCGACCCGACCAGCCCGTGCAGTGGAGCATCGAATTGGCGAGCAAGCACTGCCACTGCGGGTGGAACACCGGGTGCACAGAACAGCGTATTCGCGATCGTCCCGGACACCCAAGCCCCATCATTGGTCGCGGTACAAATACCGGACAACATGACGCTGGTTCTCGTTTTCAGTGAAGCGATGGACGCCGGGAGCCTGGTCGGTGGCAACTATTCCATCAGTCCCTCCATATCCACCGGGGATGTAACCCCTGTAGGCACCAATAGCGCTTCGGTCACCTTATTGGAACAATTGGACGTGGGAACGGTGTATACCGTTGTAGTGACGGATGTTTCGGACTGTCCGGGCAACCTTATCGGCGCCAACAATTCCGCTTCGTTCGCGTTGCCGGAGCCTGTGGAGGCGGGTGATGTGGTGATCAACGAGGTACTCTATGACCCGATCGGTCCTGGAAGTGACATGGTCGAATTGTACAATCGAAGTGCGAAGGTCTTGAGCTTGGCCGGGTGGAAGCTGGCCAATGTGAGTGACGGTGTGGTGGGAACGCCTCTTGTGATCACGACCAACGCCACCTTGTTGCTCCCGGGTGAATTCGTCCTGCTGTGCGAGGATCAGGCGAACATCGTCCAGAACTATCCGCAGAGCCGTACGGAACGTTTCCTGGTGACGGACATACCGACGTACAACAACGACAATGGTAGCGTGGTGTTGCAAGCCCCGGACGGCATGCAACTGGACCGTTTCGATTACAGTGACGACCTCCATTTCGCGCTGATCAACAATACCGAGGGGTACACCTTGGAGCGCGTGGATCCTGACCGCCCGACAACGGACAACACCAATTGGCAGAGCGCGGCCGACGTTGCTGGAAAGGCCACCCCGGGGTTCCGGAATTCCCAGTACGCGAAAGCTCCGGAGCCGAGTGGCGAAATGACGATCGACCCCTCGATATTCAGCCCGGACAATGATGGGTACCAGGACCTGCTGACGATCAGCTACCGGATGGACGAGCCGGGGTTCGTTGGTAATGTGACCATCTACGACATCACCGGGCGAGAAGCACGCCGACTGATGGAAAGTGAACTGCTCGGTACCGAAGGTGTCATCTCGTGGAACGGACTATTGGACAACGGTGGCTTGGCGCGGATGGGACCTTACATCGTGCTCTTGGAGACCTTCGATCTGGACGGTAATGTGGAGCGGTTCAAACAAACCGTAACCCTCGCCCACCGATTGGATTGAACGCTGTGCCGCGGTTCCTATGACCGTTGCACACGCATGTCCTTCGAGCTCCCGGCATGTTCGTATCTATTCCGAGCCGAAGGTGTGGGGGTTTCTGACCAGAAAGAGACCTTTGCAGCCGAATACGTACCGACATGACCGAGCAGATCACGAAGAGCCAAGAACTCATTGAACGTCGCAAGGCTGCCATTCCGGTGGGTGTGGGCATGTTCAATCACGCCACCGCGGCTTCTGCCAAAGGGGCCATCATCACGGATGTCGACGGGCGGGAATTGATCGATTTCGCTGGTGGGATCGGTGTTGTCAATGCGGGTCATTGCCCGCCACCAGTGGTGAAAGCGATCCAGGAGCAAGCCGCCAAGTTCCTCCATGTGAGCTTCAACGTGGCGAGCTACGAGCCCTACATCGCGCTGTGCGAAAAGCTGAATGCGTTGTTACCGCACGGAGGTCCTACGAAAACGATGTTGGTCAGTACCGGTGCCGAGGCCGTGGAGAACGCGATCAAGATCGCCAGACAGGCCACTGGTCGCCAAGGTGTACTGTGTTTCACGGATGCATTCCACGGCCGCACCATGATGGCGATGACCTTGACCAGCAAGGTGCAGTACAAGCCGGACTGTGGTCCCTTCGCACCGGAGGTGTACCGCACCCGCTTTCCCAACTTCTACCGCTATGGTGCCGATCGTTCCGAGGCGGACTTCGTGGCTGCGGAACTCGAAGCGCTGGATGAACTGACCCAGAATACAGTGGCACCCGGGAACTTGGCGGCCATCATCATCGAGGTTGTACAAGGTGAAGGTGGTTTCAATGTGGCCCCGAAAGCCTACCTGAAGGGATTGCGTGCCTTCTGCGATAAGCACGGCATCCTGTTGATCTTCGACGAGGTGCAGTCCGGGTTCGGTCGAACCGGTGCATGGAGCGCATTCGAGCAATTCAACGTGATCCCCGACCTGAGCACTTGGGCCAAGAGCCTGGGAAGCGGCCTGCCCATCGGGGCGGTAATGGGCAAGGCGGCCATCATGGACAAGGCGGGCCCGAGCAGCATCGGCGGCACGTACATCGGCAGCCCTGTGAGCTGCGCGGCAGCTCTGGCGACCTTGGGGTACATGGAGGAAATCGACATCAATGCAAGAGGGAGGCATGTAGGCGAGGTGATCCACTCGCGTTTCGAAAGGATGAAGGCCAAGCATCCTTGTATCGGGGATGTGCGGGGATTGGGTGCCATGATGGCGATCGAATTCGTCAAGAACGGAGACCCCATGAAGCCGGATGCGGAGACCTGCGGAAGATTGATGAATGCGTGTGCCGCGCGTGATCTGGTGGTGATCACCGCTGGAACGCATAAGAACGTCATCCGTGTGCTGAGCCCACTGGTCATCACCGACGAGCAGCTGAACCAGGGTCTGGACATCATGGAGGAAGAGCTCGACAAGATCCTCGGCTGAACGACCTCGCTTTGAACCACGAACCGGGCCCAAAGGCCCATGGGGTATCAGTGCCCAGACAATCGAACAGAACCCGATGAAGCCATTCGCGATAGCCGGTATCCAAATGCGTGTGAACGCTTCCTACAGCAATGTGGAAGCCATGAAACTGAAATTGGACATTCTCATGAACATTTACCCATGGGTGGACATGGTGGTGTTCAGCGAACTGTGCGCGTACGGCCCGCTCACGGCCAATGCCCAAGAAGTGCCCGGAGCATTCGAGCAGGAAATGTGCGCGGCGGCAGCGAAACATGGTGTATGGCTCCTACCGGGCAGCATCTTCGAGAAAAGGGGTGACAAGATCTACAACACCGCCTCGGTCATCGATCCAGAAGGAAGTGTAGTGACACGATACAGCAAGATGTTCCCCTTCTACCCGTACGAGGTGGGCGTGACCGCAGGGCACGAGTTCTGCGTCTTCGATGTACCGGAAGTGGGCCGTTTCGGGGTCAGCATTTGCTACGATATGTGGTTCCCCGAGACCACTCGCACGTTGGCCGTTATGGGTGCCGAAGTGATCCTGCACCCTACCCTGACCGGGACCATCGATCGCGATATCGAATTGAGCATCGCGCGATCCACCGCAGCGATCAACCAGTGCTATTTCTTCGACGTGAACGGCCTTGATACAGGCGGAAGTGGACGCAGCATCGTATGTGGCCCGGATGGTCGTGTGATCTACCAGGCGCAGAACAACGAGGAGTATTTCCCGATCGAGATCAACTTGGAAAAGGTCCGTAGGAGCCGTGAACTGGGCGTTCTGCGCCTTGGCCAACCGTTGAAGAGCTTCCGCGATCATATGCTGGATTTCACGATCTACGAGAAAGGCGCGAAACATCCTTATCTTGAAAGCCTCGGCCCCTTGATCAAACCGCGACGGACCAAGGAGCTTGGTGAACTACAGATGCGTGACGAAGCGCGACTGGTTCATGAACCCAACACGGTCCCGGTCGTCCCCTCGATCAGGCCACCATTCGAACCAAACACTTGACCCCATGGGCAGCACCGCTTCATTGAAGAACCACAAACGTCCGAAGGACTTCATCAGTTGGTTCGAGATCCCCGTTTACGACATCAAACGTGCTTCAGCGTTCTACAACGCGATCTATGGCATGCAGATGGAGATCAATTTCAATGGCGATTACGCCATGGCCTTCTTCCCGGCGGACAAGGGGATCGGTGGTGCATTGGTAGCGGGCCCGGGTTGCTTGCCCAATGATACCGGGGTGCTCATCTATTTGAACGCGGGAAACGAGCTGGACAGCGTCCTTGGCCGTGTTGAATTGGCCGGTGGGCGGGTGATCATGCCAAAGACCCTGATCAGCGAACAAGCGGGTTCATTCGCGTTGTTCATTGACAGCGAAGGGAACCGTTTGGCGTTGCATGAAGGCCCTCGTCGTAGTGCAACCGCGCCGGCAGCTCCGAAGAAGGCGGATGCGGCTCCTACCAAGAAAGCATCACCCAAGAAGCCGAAGGGTACCGCCAAAGCCAGGAAAGCGGCTCCTCGGAAGCGATAGTAGGGCGGAGCCGGCCTCGGGGTCGGTAGCAGGGGAATACCCCATTGGTAGCTAACTTTCACCAATTGGCCAGAGAATGCCCAACACCGCTCCTACGCCCAGTCGTCAATACTTCAATGCAGCGCGCCTCAGGTCGTACTCCTGGAACCAGTTGCGTATGGAGGCATCGGCCTTGGACGAGGGTAAGGGAACGGAGGGTGCGGCGAAGGCCTTGCTGCATGACCTGCTCACCATCGAGCAATACTGGGCGTTCCCCGGTCGCGATCGTGTGAATCGCTTGGGACAGCTCCTGGAAGACAAGGAGTATCGGACCCTGTATCATGCGGTGGACCACATCGTGCGCAACTTGGTAAGCGGTGCGTTCCGCAGCGATCCCATGGCCAAGGATGGTATCCTCGGTGGTCCGGAGGAGGAATTGCAGGAGCAGGAACAAGAGCGCCAGAACTACTTCGAAGTGCTCTTCGTGGACGAGATCGACCATGAGGAGGAGGCCGCTTTAAAGCATAGCCTACGCAAGAGCAGGGACCGTAGCGATCCTTACACCTATGATGTAGTGGTGGTCCGCACGGTACAGGATGCATTGATCGCGCTGCTGTTCAACCACAACATACAAGCCTGCGTGGTGCGCTACGGCGTTCCCTTTCCCAGTGCCAGCGCCAAAGGGATCCTTCGGCCATTCACCCGAACATTCGATTCCATCGACCTTAGTGATCGCAATAAGTCGGACATGGGCCCGCTCTTGGGCAAGATCCTGCACGAGTACCGACCCGAAGTGGACAAGTACTACGTGACAGACACGCCTGTGACCGGCCTGCACGACGACACACTGAAGGTCTTTCGTCGGATCTTCTACAGGTCAGAGGACCTTCAGGAACTGCATCTCACGATCCTGCGTGGCATACGGGAGCGCTTTGAGACACCGTTCTTCACTGCACTGAAGGAATACAGCAAAAAGCCCATGGGGGTGTTCCACGCGATGCCCATATCGCGTGGTAATTCGGTGTTCAAAAGCCGATGGATCCATGACTTCGGGGAATTCTATGGTCGGAACCTGTTCCTTGCGGAGACCAGTGCAACGACCGGAGGGCTCGACTCCCTGCTGCAACCCACCGGACCCTTGAAAAAGGCCCAAGCGAACGCCTCTCGCGCATTCGGTTCGCAATACACCTTCTTCGCAACCAATGGCACCTCATCATCGAACAAGATCGTGGTGCAGGCGCTCGTAGAGCCCGGTGACGTGGTCCTGATCGATCGCGATTGCCATAAGAGCCATCACTACGGGATGTTGTTGAGCGGTGCGTATCCTGTGTATCTGCACAGCTATCCGCTTCCCAAGTACAGCATGTACGGAGCTGTTCCCTTGGAGCACATCCGTTCGAAGTTGCTGGCACTCAAGAGTGGCGGGAGGTTGGAAAAAGTGAAGATGCTGCTCCTCACCAACAGCACGTTCGATGGCGTTGTCTACAACGTGGAGCGTGTCATGGAGCAGGTATTAGCGCTCAAGCCCGATATCGTGTTCCTTTGGGATGAGGCCTGGTTCGCGTTCGCCCGGTTCAGCTCGGTGATGCGCCAACGAACGGCCATGCATGTGGCGGCCAAACTGCACAGGAAATACCGCACGCCCGAGTACCGGGAAGCGTACAACGCCCACATTGCCGCATTGATGCCCGGTGAGGAGCCTCGCATGCCGGACCCGGACAGAGTGCGTATCCGGGTCTATGCCACGCAAAGCACGCACAAGACCCTGAGCTCACTTCGTCAGGGCAGCATGATCCACATTTGGGACGAGGATTTCGCTCGCAAGAGCGAGGCCGCGTTCCATGAGGCCTATATGACACATACGAGCACCAGCGCCAACTACCAGATCCTGGCCAGTATGGATGTCGGCCGGCGACAAGTGGAATTCGAAGGCCACGAACTCGTGGAGAAGGCCATTGAGCTCGGTATGATGTTGCGGCGCACGATCCGTGAGCATGACAAGCTCAGGAAATGGTTCGACATCATCACGATCGGGGAGCTGATCCCGAAGGAGCATCGCGAAAGCGGCATCGAGGGCTACTACTCGCGAGAGAAGGGGTGGAACGATATCGAAAAGGCCTGGGCCGAGGACGAGTTCGCTCTGGACCCCACGAAGATCAATCTTTTCACGGGCCGTACCGGGATCGACGGAGACACCTTCAAGAACCAGTTCCTGATGGACAAGTACTCCATCCAAGTGAACAAGACCTCCCGGAACAGCGTGCTGTTCATGACCAACATCGGAACCACGCGTGGGTCGTTGGCCTACCTGACGAAGGTATTGCTGGAGATCGCGGATGACCTTGAGCGGCGTAACGCAGGGATGGACCATGCCGAGAAGAAGATGCACCTGGGGTGCATCCGGTCATTGGTGGAGGAGGTGCCGCCCTTGCCGGACTTCACCAGCTTCCACCGCTCCTTCCTGGGGCAGCCCGGAGTACCTGGGGGGAACTTGCGTGAAGCCTATTTCCTGGCCTATAAACAGGCGAACTGTGAACACTTGAAATTGGAAGAGTGCCTGAAGGCCATGAAGGTCGGGCGAGAACTCGTGTCCGCCTCCTTCGTCATCCCGTACCCCCCCGGTTTCCCTGTCTTGGTCCCCGGCCAATTGATCAATCACGAGATCATCGACTTCCTACTGGCCATCGACGTCAAAGAGATCCATGGTTATCGTGAGGAACTCGGCCTCGTGGTATTCACCGAGAACACGCTTGGTCGGCAAAGGACCGGCACCGCCTTGGGTGGTATGCGTGTGCCTTCATTCCCGACGAACGGGAACGACGGCAAACAAAAGAAGACAAAGGACACATGAGCAACACGACCGCATCGAAGAAGAAGCCTTCACCTTCAAACCGCAGGAAAGCAGCACCAGTCAAAAAGGCCACCCCCACTGTCAAGGGTGTTAGTGATATCCGACGATTCTTCTACCGCAACGAAACGCCGATCTACTTCATCAGTGCCACGAACTTCAACTTACTGGGTGCCGATGAGTGGATCAAAGGCTTCAAGTTCATCACATACATCGAATGCTTCGATGGCCTGCACCCGAACCTGATGAGCCCCATGAACGAGGAGCCCCATGAGGAATTCCAAAGCATCGAGGATATCAACAATTATCTGCTCACCCACAGCGAAGTGCGGGACTACATCGAAAGCCGCAAGGTGAACGGAAAGGCAGGCAAGGCGTTGTTCCTGATGTTCGATGAGAAGACGGAGGCCCTAGCGAAGAAGATCGGCTTGGAGGTGATGTTCCCGAGCGCCAAGATGCGCACATTCATGGACAACAAGGTGAACACCAACCGGATCGCTGAAAAGGCCGGTGTCCCTTGTGTACCGTACGTATTGAGCCCTGTGAAGAACTACGCGCACCTGAACAAGGTGTCCGCCGCGCTGGGCACCGACCTCGTGGTGCAGACCCCCTTCGGCGATAGCGGGCACACCACGTTCTTCATCAAGAGCGAAGCGGACTACAACAAGTACGCGAAGGAGATCGAGGCGGAGAAGGAGTGCAAGGTGATGAAGCGGATCAACTGTCGCGGTGCTGCCATGGAAGCCTGCGTGACGCGCCATGGCACTGTGGTAGCCCCATTGATGACGGAGCTCGTTGGTTTCAAGGAGCTCACTCCGTACAAGGGGGGATGGTGCGGGAATGAGATCTATGCGGAAACGTTCACACCATCCATCCGACGCAAGGCACGCAAGTACGCGCAGCTCTTCGGTGATCAGCTTCGCAAAGAAGGTTACAAAGGGTATTTCGAATTGGATTTCCTGATCGATCAGGACAACGGCCGGATCTACCTGGGCGAGCTGAACCCGCGGATCACGGGTGCGAGCAGCATCACCAATCATGCGGTCTTCGCCATGAGCGATGCCCCGCTCCACCTCTTCCACATCATGGAATGGATGGACCAACCCTACGAACTCAATGTGAAGGCGCTGAACGCCCGTTGGGCCAAGGACGAGAACATCGACAGTTGGGGCCAGATGGTGATCAAGCATACCCAGGATGATGTCCGCCGTGTCACCGAGGCGCCAAGGAGCGGGATCTGGCGCATGCGTGAGGATGGTAGCATCTACTTCTGGCGCATGGACACCCACCGCCGGTACGTGGAGAACGAGAACGAGGCCTTCTTTCTCCGGATCACACGCGTCGGGGATTGGCTATACGAGGGTGCCGACATCGGCATTCTGGTAATGCGCGGGCGCATGATGAACGATAGGTTCGAATTGTTGGAGCGATCCAAGAAGTGGCTGAAGGCCATCAAGGCGCAGTACAAGAGCGTTGTTCCCGGCGCCCATGCGGGCAACGGCCATGATCACTTGCTGGAGATCGGTGGTTTCAAGATGATGTAATGATAGCGAGGTCAGTGATGATGTGTGGCGATCGGTAGACGCCTTGGCGGACGATCCATTCGCGGCCCATCATTTCACGAACGAAGAGAGCGATGTACGTCCACCTCAAACTCATCCACGAGCCATGGCCTGGTGACCGTTGGCTCAGCTTTTTCGAGCATGCCTGGCCTTTGTACCGGATCTGGTTCCTGAGCGAAGGAGAAGAGAAAAGACCCGATCAAGCGACCAGTCGCTCCTTGCTGGAGCTACACATGCCGGAGCTGATACCGGTGTACAACAGCCTATGCCGATCGGCCGGTGACGATGATCTCGCCCACCGCTTCTTGAGCATGTGGTGCCCCCCCCCTTACATGGCGGGCTGCTCCCAGGTCGCTTGGACGCGCGGGAACCCGACGCTCATACGGAACTACGATTTCGACCCCCGGTTCTTCGATGGACGAATGACCTTCACGGAATACTGCAAACCGGTCATCGGGGTACAGGACAGTGGCTGGGGCTTGCTCGATGGCATGAACGCCGATGGGCTTACCGTGGCCTTGGCCTTCGGCGGTCGCAAGATCAGCGGTGTCGGGTTCGGCATTCCGCTCGTGATCCGCTACGTGCTGGAAACGTGCAGCAATGTGGATGAAGCGTGCATCGTGCTTTCGCGGATCCCCGTGCACATGGGTTACAACGTCACCGTAATGGACCAGGGTGGGAACTATGCCACTGTGTACATGAATCCCGATCGCCCCGCGCAGGTGGTGTACCAAGCTGTCGCAACGAACCACCAGCACCAAGTGGAGTGGGACGAGTATGCCGCGTTCACCCATACCATCGAGCGGAAGCACTTGTTGGAGCAATGCATCGCGGACCCGAAACTCACCCGCGCCGCACTCATCAAGCGCTTCCTGAAACCACCGTTGTACAGCCAACAATACCTACGCGGCTTCGGTACATTGTACACGGCTGTCTACGACGTCGCCAAAGGCAATGTGAAGGTCATTTGGCCGGACAAGCAGGTCGAAGCCAGCTTCAAGAAATTCGAGGAGCAGCAGGTGGACGTGGTGTTGCTTCGGCCCGTCGGGAGGTACTTGGCGAAGTAGGTCCGCGGATCCTGAAGGTATACCATTCGCCTTCGGCCGGTTTCGCGTCGGGTGCATTCGTGCAACGGCGGCGCCCGGATCCACGGCACCCGTGGATGGTCCATCCCCACTAATTTCGCACTATGCCTTCCACCTCAGCTACGGACCTTTTCACCCCCGCCAACCTCATCAACGGAACTTGGTCCTTTGAGGGCGATGGCACCTTCAATACCGTACTGGATAAATATCACGGCACCGAACTCGCGCGTATTCCGCATGCCACGGAAGCACAAATGGAAGAGGCGATCGCAGCGGCATACGGCAGTCGCGACGGCTTACGCCGGATGAGCGCCGGTGAGCGAAGCGCGAAGCTCAACGCTTTGGCCGACATCATCGAACGCGACCAGGACGAACTCGCCAAGCTTGTCGTGCACGAGGGCGGTAAGCCCATCGGATATGCGAAAGGCGAGATCGCCCGCTGCATTTCCACTGTGCGCACTGCTGCTTCAGAGGCCTTGCGTTTCGCAGGAGAAGTAGTGCCCATCGACCACGATGCGGGCAAGGGAAAGACCGCCTTCACGAAGCGCTTTCCGATCGGTGTGATCGGTGCGATCACGCCATTCAATTTCCCGCTGAACCTTGTGCTGCATAAGGTGGCCCCGGCCATGGCGCTGGGTTGTCCGGTCGTACTGAAACCCGCTCCGCAAGCGCCATTGAGCGCATCGGCCTTGGGCCGGATGCTGGAGGAGATCGGTTGGCCGAAGGGTGCGTTCAGCGTGATGCTTTGCGGAATTCCCGTGGCTGAAAAGCTTGTGAAGGACGATCGTATCGCCATGCTCAGCTTCACCGGAAGCGACAAGGTGGGCTGGCATTTGAAGGCTATCTGCGGCAAGAAGAAGGTGGCGCTCGAACTCGGCGGAAATGCATCGGTGATCATCGATGAAGGCACGGACCTGGCCGCCGCGGCGAAGACCGTGGCGATGGGAGCGAACCTCTATGCCGGACAGACCTGCATCAGCACCCAACGGATCTATGTGGTCGGTAACGCGTTCAATACCTTCAAGGAACACTTGGTGAAGGAGTACAATGCATTGAAGACCGGCGACCCGAGCGACCCCGCAGTGGCCGTGGGACCGATCATCGACAAGGGCCATTTCGAACGCATCAGTGCTTGGGTGGACGAAGCCGTGAAGGCAGGTGCCGAAGTTCTAGCGGGCGGGAAAGCCGTCGACGCAGCGCGCAACGTCTATGCAGCAACCTTGATGACCGACACCGATCCCGATATGAAAGTGAACTGCGCCGAGGTCTTCGGACCTGTCGCCGTGATCGAAGCGGTGAAGGACTTCAGCAGCGCTATTGCGAAAGTGAACAACAGCGACTTCGGACTGCAGGCCGGGGTGTACACCAACAACTTCGCACATGTGAAGCAGGCCCACGAGGAACTCGAGGTCGGTGGCGTGATCATCAACAACGTACCGGGCTTCCGTGTGGACAGCATGCCGTATGGCGGGATCAAGGACAGCGGCCTCGGTCGCGAAGGTTTGAAGTACGCGATGGAGGAGATGAGCGAGCCGCGCTTGATCGTGTACTGATCAGAAGATCAGAGAATTGGCGCGACTGGAACAGCATCGCACCGGACCCGAGCCTTCAGAACCACCAAGGGGGCATTCGATCTTCTGATCCTCTCATTCTCTGATCTTCTGATCCTTCTCCAGCCTCTCCACCCTTTCCACGAGTTTCTCCAAATTCCGGAAGTGGATGTAGCTCTTGCGGTACTTCTGCACCTCGAAGGCCGGTGATCCCATGTAGGCCTCGCCCGCCTTGGTGTTCTTGCTGATGCCGCTCTGCGCAGCGATGATCGTGCCGTCGGCGATCTTCAAGTGCCCAATGATGCCCACCTGTCCGCTGAACATGCAGTTCTTGCCGATCTTGGTACTGCCCGCGACCACTCCGCCAGCCGCGTAGTAGGTGTTCTCGCCCACTTCCACGTTGTGCGCGATGTGGATCAGATTGTCGAATTTGACACCCTTCCGCAGGATCGTTGATCCGAGTGTCGCACGATCGATCGCACAATTCGCTCCGATCTCCACATCGTCCTCCAACACCACGTTCCCGATCTGCGGGATCTTCCGGCCGCCGTCCGGACCCGTTGCGAAGCGGAAACCATCACTGCCGAGCACCGTTCCGCTATGGACGATGCAGTTCGTTCCGATCACACAATCCGAGTACACCTTCACACCAGCGAACAGCGTCGTGTTGTCGCCGATCGTCACGTTATCGCCCACATAGCACTGCGGGTACACCTTCACGTTCTTCCCCAGTGTCACGTTCTCGCCGATGAAGGCCAACGCGCCGACGTAGCAGTCTTCACCAAGCCTGGCACTCTCTGCGATCGCGGCTTGTGGCGATATGCCCTTTTTGTCCAATTTGATCGTATTGTAAAGCTCCAGCACCTTGGCGAAGGCACCCTGAGCATCGGCAACACGAACCAGCGTGGTCTTCACGGGACCGGTCAGTTCGTGGTCCTTCCCGATGATCACCACTGAAGCAGAGGTGTCGTACACGTACTGCGTGTATGCCGGATTGGCCAGAAAGGAAAGTGAACCGACCCCGCCTTCCTCGATCTTGGAAAGCTTGGTGACGGTCGCATCGGCGTCACCCTCAATGGTACCTTGAAGGAGCTGCGCGATCTGAGTAGCGGTGAATTGCATGCTGGGCCTATTGAAGGAGCGCCAAGGTAGTTGGTGCCTTCCGATGGGCGACCGGAACATGCATGCGAACTTTGCATTCCATGTCCGAACTCGACATCCGCGAAAAGGTCCGCTTGCTGCCGCATCAACCGGGTGTGTACCAGTTCCTGGACTTCAGTGGGCGCATCATCTACATCGGGAAAGCAAAGGACCTTCGTAACAGGGTAGGCAGCTACTTCAATAAACAGAAGTACGACACCGGGAAGACCGCGAAGCTCGTTTCGAACATCGTCGATGTGGAAGTGATCGTCGTACAGACCGAGTTCGACGCGCTCCTGCTCGAGAACTCGCTCATCAAACAGCATCAGCCACGCTACAATGTGATGCTGAAGGACGACAAGAGCTATCCGTGGATCCGGATCCGGAATGAACGGTTTCCGCGCGTAGAGGGTATGCGCAACCCGGAAAAGGACGGAGCGGAATACTACGGCCCATATGCCAGTGCGCGCGTCATGAAGACGGTGGTCGAGTTGGTGAACCGCATGTACAAGTTGCGCAACTGCAACTACGATCTGAGCAAGAAGAACGTCGAAAAGGGTAAGTACAAACGCTGCTTGGAATTCCACATGGGCAATTGCAAAGGCCCGTGCGAAGGCTTGGTGGAGGATGCGGACTATGATGCGGACATCAAGGTGATCCGGCAGATCGTGCGTGGGCGGACACGTGGCGTGGCCAAGTTGTTGAAGGAGCAGATGTTGGAACACGCCGAAGCACTCGATTTCGAACGTGCCGAGGTGTTGAAAGTGCAGGTGGAACAGCTGGAGCGCTACCAGGCCAAGAACACCATCGTGCATGCCGACATCGGTGATGTGGATGTGTTCAGTTTGGCCATCGATGCCAGTGGTGGTTGTGTGAACTACCTGCGCGTGATCGACGGTGCGGTGGTCCATGGGATAACCGTCGAACTGAAGCCGAAGCTCGAGGAGACCGAAGCCGAGCTCTTGCAATACGCCATCACCGAACTGCGCGAACGATTCCGCAGCGATGCTCCCGAGATCATCCTACCACTGGACCCGGAGATCGAGATGCCGGGTGTCTCCTTCACCGTGCCGCAACGGGGTGACAAGAAAGCCCTGCTCGACCTGAGCCAACGGAATGCGCGCTACTTCCTCATGGACAAGCGCAAGCAGGAGAAGCTCGTGGACCCCGATGCCGCAACGAACCGCGTGCTGGAACAATTGAAGCAGGACCTGCGCTTGAGCGAACTACCCAAGCACATCGAGTGCTTCGACAACAGCAACACCCAAGGCACCGATCCGGTGAGCGCCTGCGTAGTGTTCAAGGACGCGAAACCAAGCAAGAAGGACTACCGCCATTTCAACATCCGAACGGTGGAAGGGCCGGATGATTTCGCCAGCATGGAAGAAGCCGTGGAGCGCCGCTATTCCAGACTGATCACGGAAGGCGATCCACTTCCGCAACTCGTGGTGATCGACGGCGGAAAAGGACAGTTGAGCGCTGCAATGGCCGCGATCGAACGCCTTGGCCTGCGTGGTAAAGTGGCCGTGATCGGTATCGCGAAAAAGTTGGAGGAGATCTACTTCCCGGGCGACCCCTACCCCTTGCACATCGACAAACGCAGCAGCAGCCTACGCGTGATCCAGCACATGCGCAACGAGGCGCACCGCTTCGGCATCACGCACCACCGAGGCAAGCGCAGCAAACGTGTGATCAAGACCGGCCTGGAAGCGATCCCTGGCATCGGACCAGGCACTGCGCAGAAATTGCTCACACGGTTCGGAAGCATCAAGGGCATCCGCGAGGCCTTGCCTGAGGATGTGATCGCGGAGGTCGGGGCGAAGAAGGCGGATGTGGTGTTGAAGGGGTTGGCGAGCGCGTAGTCCGAGTATCTTTCCCACATGCAACCCTGCGCCAATTGCGGCCAAGCGTTCGACTCGGCCTTTTGTCCGGCTTGCGGACAAAAGCGCTCGCACCCGGGCATCAAGCTGGGTGAGGTGATCGGCGATTTCGCGTCCGGCATCTTCAACGTGGATGCGCCCATCCTGCGGACCTTCCGTGAGTACATCGTTGGGCCGGGAAAGCTGACACGTGCGTTCCTTGCCGGAAAACGCAAGGCATACACGCCACCTGTGCGCTACTTCCTGTTCGGCGTGGCCTACTATTTCATAATGCGCTGGTTGCTGAATTGGGACCCCGTGGATTCGGCAGTGGGCGCGACGAACGGGAACGTCGCCAGTACCACCCCGGCCATGCAGGTGAACCACTGGATGAGCCGCAACGTGAACCTGCTGATCCCGATCTGGCTGATGATGCTGGCCACCTTCGATCGACTGCTTTTCCCACGCACCGAGTTGCGCTGGGTTGAAAGGCTGGTCCACTACCTCTTTGCTGCGGGCACCTACCTGCTCGTGGCCACCACCTTGATCCCGGTGATCAAGCAGTGGCCCATGCTCCAGCTCGTCAACTTCATCGTGATCTTCGGCTTGGTCATCTGGGCCTGCATCGGCCTGCATCGTCGAAGCGCATGGAACGTGATCAAGTCCTTGGTGATGGTTCCGGTAAGCTTCTTCTTGTACGTGTTCCTCAGTTCCCTTCTGGTAGCGCTGTTGCTGGGGATTCCGGTCGGTGAGGTCTTCGTGCGATCCAACGGATGAAGCAAGTGACCATCCTGTTGCCATTCCGGAATGCCGTATACTCCTTGGATGCTGCGATCACCAGCATGGTTCAACAATCCTTTCCGAACTGGACCCTGCTCCTGATCGACAACGCCAGCACCGACGGCGGGGCCGCGATCGCGCAGCGCTGGTGCGAACGCGACCCACGGATCACGCTCATCGATGAACCACGTGTCGGTATCGCGCATGCCTTGAACACCGGCCTCACCCGGACGAAAAGTGAGTTCATTGCGCGCATGGATGCGGACGATATCGCACATCCGGAACGCCTAGCGAAACAGGTGGCCTACCTCAACACGCATCCGGAGATCGGCGTGGTCGGCACACGAACACGCTTCGAGACCACGGTGGAGAAGAGCAGCGGCATGGCCTGGTTCGTGGATTGGCAGAACGGGATCATAACCGCCCACGAGCACTATGTGAAGCGTTTCGTGGATGCACCGCTCGCACATCCTACGGTCATGTTCCGCAGGGAACTTGTTGAACGACTTGGAGGGTACAACACGGGTCCGCTGCCCGAGGACCACGAGCTATGGCTGCGTTGGATGCACCACGGCGAGCGCTTCGCGAAGCTGCCGGAGGAATTGCTCACGTGGCATGACCTTCCGCAACGCCTGAGCCGAACACATTCGAACTACAGCGTGGATGCCTTCTTCGCGACCAAAGCGAAGTGGATCGCAGCGTGGCACGAACGCAAGTACACGGATAGTAGACCTGTGATCATCGCTGGAACAAGCAAGTTGTGCCGTGATCGCGCACACCAACTGGAACAAGAGGGCATGCGCATCGATGCCTTCACGGATGTGCGAAAAAGGGAAGTCGCAGGGTATCGCTTCATTCCACACGCGGATCTACCGGGACCCGGCGAGGCCCTGATCATATCGTTCATCAGCCAGCGTGGAACCGGGGATCGGATCGCGGTGTTCCTTGCCTCTCGGGGGCTGGTCGAAGGCG
>JAGQVV010000097.1 GCA_020437805.1 Flavobacteriales bacterium | reverse complement strand
ATGGCAACTGGGAGGCCATGAGCGGTGATATCGCCTTTGAGCCCGAATTGCAGCGTACGATCAGTGTGGACATCCGGTACGTCCTCTGGACCATTGACACATTTGCAGGCGCTGGCCATTTGGTGGAGGAGATGACCGTGGTGGAGCGCGTGCCCAAAGCCGCGAACAAGGCGGACATCGCACCCGTGCCCTTGGAGGCCCCGCCAGCCAAAGGCAACATGGTCCCACAGGATTGATCCAGCTGAATAGATGAAGAAAGGGAGCGTAACGGCTCCCTTTCTTCGTTAGGGTCGACCTTTTGGCAACAGCAGCAGATCCAACTCGCGGGCGCTCTCACCCGCTCGCAGATCCTGGATGACCATACGCAGCGGCGCATAACCGTTCTCGTCCACGTTCAATACCACCTCACCAGGGATCTTCACGAACAAGGCGTACCTACCATCAGCATTGGAGAACGTCACGGCCTGTAACTCTCCATTTGAGGCCGCCCACCCCACTTCCACTTCCGGCAAGGGTTCTGCTGATGCTGCGTCGAGTACGGTTCCATGGAGCTGCATGCGCATTGTGTCCTGCGCGGAAAGCCCCCAGGCGAGCAAGAGCAAGGCCGATGTGAACAGAAGCCTGGTGTTCATGGTCGTTCGCCTATGCGCGGAGCGGCTCCGCGGTGGTCCAAGGGTCCCGGAACGAGTGTCAAGGTAGCACCGACCGCGGCCATCACGGGCGCGAACATCACGCCGAACAGAGGCACTTTCATGAACAAGCTGAACAGGACACCGTTCGCGACCACCGCACCCACGCGTTCATGGACCGCACGTACGCTTTCCCCGATCCCCATCCTTTTGCGCTCGAACACATAGTCGAACATGGAGAATCCGTAGAAATAGGAGGAGATCATGAATAGCACGACGACCGATACCGGTGTGAAGATCGGAAGAACAAGGGTGAGGACCCAGATCACCAGCGTGACCGAGATCTCCAACGCCCCATTCCGCATGGCGACGACCGTTCCGCGCAGTGCATCCTTCGCCAATCGCGACCAGGAGAAGGGGAAGCGCCTTCCGATCAACAACTCTTCGGTGCGCTCGCTCGCATATGCCAAAAGTGGGGAGAGCAGCACCAGCACGATGTACTTGTTCGCCACGAACAACAGGTAAGCGATCGCCAGCCGCAACACGAAACCCAGAAGCACTTCGCGCGTGCTGTTCAAGGCGTTCGATATCCCGCTCCACAGGTCCGATGCGCCCGTATCCACGGGTATGGCGAAGCGTGAGGATACCCACGCGTTCAATACTTCCATTGGTCCCTCCAGCGCGGAGAACACCCCGAATGCGATGGCGAACCACAGGACCACGGGTACGAGGAACATCCACCCCATGCCATTACGAACGGTGAACCGGAAGGCCTTGAGGAATCCGTGGGCACCCGAGCCCATGTCGCGTATGATGTTCATGGTACAGCTCGAGGTGCGTGAACGCCCATGCAAATATGGCAACACGGTAGGGACGTGGCTACCTTTGCCGCCCCATGGAACTTGACGTCCTAACAGCCATTTCCCCGATCGACGGCCGCTATCGGGACCGCACCCGAACGCTCTCGCGCTGGTTCAGCGAACAGGCCTTGATGCGCTACCGACTGCAAGTTGAACTGGCCTACTTCCGATTCCTCTGCGGTATTCCACTGCCGGAATTGGCCGGCACCCCCTTGGAGAACCTGAAGCCTGTGCAACATCGCATCGATCAGCTCAGCACCAGTGATGCACAGCGGATCAAGGGTATCGAGAAGGTCACCAACCATGATGTGAAGGCCATCGAGTACTTCCTGAAGGATCGATTGGAGGAAGCTGGGCTAGCCGACCAAAAGGAGTTCGTGCACTTCGCCTTGACCAGCCAGGACATCAACAACACGGCCCTTCCCTTGTTGATCAAGGATTTCGTGTACGAGGGTTATCTGCCGGCGATGATCCAACTGCGGGATCAGCTGCACGGTTTGGCCTTGGATTGGGCGAGGATCCCGATGTTGGCACGCACGCATGGTCAGCCCGCCTCACCCACTCGCATGGGCAAGGAGTTCCAGGTCTTCGTGGAGCGCATCGATCAGCAACTGAAGTTGCTCCGGCAAGTTCCGTTCAACGGAAAGTTCGGAGGCGCCACAGGCAATTTCAATGCGCACCACGCAGCGTACCCGGAATTGGACTGGGTGGAACTGGCCGATCACTTCCTCGCCGACGACCTGGGCCTATCCCGGCTGCAATTCACCACACAGATCGACCATTACGACAACCTGGCCGCTTTGTTCGATGGTATGCGACGGGTGAACACGATCCTACTGGACCTGTGCCGGGACCTCTGGCAATACATCAGCATGGACTACTTCCGGCAACGGATCAAGGCTGGAGAGATCGGAAGCAGCGCCATGCCTCACAAAGTGAATCCCATCGATTTCGAGAATGCGGAAGGGAATCTCGGCCTGGGCAACGCGCTTTTCACGCACTTGAGCGAGAAGCTCCCGATCAGCCGCTTACAACGGGACCTCACCGATAGCACGGTCACACGCAACATCGGCGTGCCCATGGCCCACACCATGGTGGCCATCGATGCGATCCGGAAAGGTCTTGGTAAACTGGTGATCAACGCCACAGCCATGGAACGTGATCTCAATGCCCAATGGCCCGTGGTGGCCGAAGGGATCCAAACGATCCTGCGCCGTGCCGGATATCCCCAGCCTTACGAAAAGCTCAAGGAAC
>JAGQVV010000096.1 GCA_020437805.1 Flavobacteriales bacterium | reverse complement strand
GCGGCTCGCTGTCCATTTCCATGCGGGTCTTCTCCAGCAGAAGATGGCGTCGGAGTTCGGCAGCGAACTCACCGATCAACCGGGCATAGAAGCTGCGCGTCACGGCATCCTCGGGTACCATGGCTGCGACCTTCACGGCCGTGTTGCGGCTCACGTTCACGAGCTGGCCCCAGAGTTTGCGCCCTTCCCACCAGCGATCGTAGGCGGTATTCGTTCGGAACACGAGCAACATGCTGATCGCGAAACCAAGCAGGCTGTGCATCACGGTGAGGTTGTTCACGTAGCTCGTTTTGGAGATGTGGAAGTACTGCGTCTCCAACCACCCTGCACCGGCGGTGAACAGGCCTGCGAAAAGCACCGATGGCAGGAGCTTCCGGAAGGTGTCCGACTTGTGCAGCGCCAGCGCGCGGAACCAATTGCGGGAGTCGTAGGCTCTCATCGCTTACTCGTAGTGCTTACGTACCTTCCGTTCGAACATGCGGCCGGGTAAGAGCTTCTTCGCCAAGATGCTGATCTTCTGCATGCCCTGCGCCACCACGTAGCGTGCCTTCGGCTTCGGATCGTTGATGATGCGCTCCACCACCTGCGCCAGTTCGTCCGGGTCGCGGCTGTAGTGCATGCTGCCACCGAGCACCTCCATGGCCCTTTCGTAACCCGGCCTGTGCGCCTCCGAGATCACCTCCGGCCGCAGGCGCGAATCGCCGATGGTGGTGTTGAACTCGCCCGGTTGCACGGTGACCACTTTTATGCCGAAACGGGTCACCTCGGTGCTCAAAGCCTCGCTCATGCGGTCCAGGGCCGCTTTGCTGGCGCTGTAGAAGCCACGGTAGGGCAGCCCGAAGTTGGCCGCCACGCTGCTGATGTTGATGATGGTGCCGCCACCCTGATCGCGCATGTGCGGCAAGGCTGCACGGCTCACCCGGTGCGGGCCCCATACGTTGGTATCGAACAGCCGCTGTCCGAGTTCCGGCGTGACGTCCTCTACCGCACCTTGGATCCCGAGGCCGGCATTGTTCACCAGCACGTCCAAGCGACCGGCCTTGGCGATCACCGCTTCCACGGCCTGCTGCACACTGGCGTTGTCCGTCACGTCCATGGCGATCAAGCTGTAGCCATCGACCTGTTCGCCCTTCGCCTTGCGGCTCGTGCCGTACACCGTGTGGCCGGCGTTCGCGAGCCGCAGACAGATGCTTTTCCCCAAGCCACTGGACCCACCGGTCACCAGGACCACTTTCGTGTTGGACGACATGGCGGGAAAGGTAGTTGTTGGTCCTTGTTGGTGGGTTGGGGGTTGATGATGGCTGAGCGTTGGACGACTTGCCATCCTGACCATCATTCCGGCACGCGAGCCGGGATGGGAACCCTATACCCCAAAAAAAAGTGGGACAAGCGACCCGCAGCGCACCGCTACAACCACCTACCCTTGCTGCATTCCTGCCCTGGGGGGTTCAGTGGGAGCTGGTCGTACAGGACTTGTCCCGCCGCAAAGGTAGCGCTTCGTGGGTGCTCGGCAAAGCGCGAGGTGGCCATCCTGTCGTTTCGCGGTCCTATGCTCAGACCTCTTCCAGCACCGAGCTGCCGGCACTCCCGTCCCCCGAGGTCCATTGCCATTCCTCCATAAGCCGGAGCTTTCCGTCCACCGTCCGTTCCGGTCGTGAACGGCAGGTGCCCGTGCGCAGTTCACCCAGGGCATCCACTTGGTGATAACGCATGTCGATGTTCCCCTGCTCATCCACCAAGCCGATCAGGTGTCCGGAGCGTATCGCTCCACCGGAATAGGCGCAGGTAAGGATGGATCCGTGCTGTTGGTAGTGGAAGACCATTTCGCTGCTGACCTGTCCGTTCTCGGAATTGGATACGGGTCGGAATCGTCTGTCGTGGTAGTTCATGCTCGGCCAAAGGTCGAGATCAGGGCCGTATGTCGATCCGTGTGCCGGACGGAATGCAGGTGCACAAGACCCGAACGATGGGCGATCATGTCGGGTCGGAGAAGACCCATTGGGCCGCAGCTACCATTCATTCCCGCATCAGTGGATTGCGTCAATGTCCCGGTCAGGCAGCTTGAAGTCCGGGTTATGGATCAGGCCCAGCACATTGCCCCATGGGTCCTTCACGGCGCCCACCACCAGTTCGCCGCCCACGTTGTGCGGTTCTTCGTGGCTGCTTGCTCCGAGGCTGATGAGCCGGTCGAATGCCTGCTGCACATCGTCCACGCCCCAGTAGGTCATCACGTTCTCGCCACGCGGCTTCGGCTCGCCCTCCTCGGGGATCAGCCCCAGCTCGTAGCCGCCGATGTTGAAGCCCACGTAGAAAGGCTCATCGAAATACGGCTCGGTGCCGAAGGCCTTCGCGTACCAAGCCTTGGCCTTGTCCAGATCGGGAACGATGTTGATCACGGTGCGCAAGCCGTGCATGGGGCTGGTCTTCATGGTGTGCCGAAAATAGGGGTGAAGCCTCAGGAAGACCTCTCGACCGATCGAAAGCAGGAGCGCCTTGCGCACGGACCATCAGTACCAGCACGCATCGTAGCGATGGGCTCAGCCCTTTTCGCGTTTGGATCCATTCACCAGCTTGTACACGATGACCAAGGGGATCAAGGTGACCAGGCCGAGACCGTTCCGAACAGCGCTGTAGATCACCACCCCGATCATGAAGGCATTGATGATCCGCGTGGAACGCTTCTTTCTTATCGCCTCGGTCGCCTCGTGCTGTTCCATGTGTGGCCGCTGGGGTGCACCAAAGATCGGTCATGCTCGGCCTGTCCCGGCAAGCGGCCGTTCTTTCGTCGCGTCCCCGGAACTCCGTCGGTGACCCGTGCCCCGCCTATGGCCTGATCTCGATCGGCGTGCCGATGGGGACCGCCTCGTAGAGTTCGTCCACCTCTTCATCCGTAACGGCGATGCAGCCCCAGGTCCAGTCGCTTTGCCGGTGCAGCTTGCCGATGTAACCCCGGCCGTTGGGCAGGCCGTGGATCTTGATGTCGCCGCCGGGCGACTTGCCCAAGGCCCGTGCTTCCTTGCGGTCGGCGTCGTTGGGGTAGGAGATGCCGAGGTTCTTGTGGTAGCCACTATTCGGGTTCTTGTCGTTGATGGTGTACCGCCCTTCGGGGGTGCGCATGTCGCCTTGGTATTGCTTGTCACCCACCGGTTCCTGGCCCAAGGCGATCCAGTACGTTTTCACCACGCCACCGCCCGCGTAGACGTCCATGCGGCGTTCGGACTTGTATACGCGCAGGGAGTCGATGCGGGTACCAGCGGGGAGTGGCGTTCCGGGGTAGGCATACCAAGCACCGCCAGCAACGATCGCGAGCACTGGAACGAGGAGAAGGGAACGGAGCATGGCGGATCGGGTGCTGTTGCATATTCAACAGCGATCGGACCTTGATCCGTATTCGGGCGCGCAAATCCCTTACCCACCCGGATCATCATGTTCCGCTGCCAGGATCCGTACGATCCGGCCGTTCACGATCTCGGCCGTGTTCCACAGGAGCAGATCCGGGTCGGTGGTGTTGTAGAACGCCACCACCACGGCATCCAGCTGCGGGCGGTAGTGGGCGAAGCTCTGGTAGCCCGGCACCCAACCATTATGGCCAAGCTCGTAGATGCTGGAATAGATCGCTCGCTCGCCGCCTTCGAAGGCCGAGCCGTCGTTCAAGGCACGGACGAAGGTGCCCACATCCGCCGCCGTGGCCAGCATGCCTTGCTCGTCCGACTTCAGATCGTGCGGGTGCCCGATGTGGTAGCCGCTCATCACATCGGCCAAGTCCACTTCGCCGAGCGAGAAGTAGGTGTGTTGCAGGCCCAGCGGTTCCAGGATCTCCACTTGGATGTATCGGGACCTGGGGTAGCCCAACGTCCGGTCCATGAGCATGGAGAGCAGCAGGTAGTTCGTGTTGCAATAGGCGTGGTCCATACCCGGCTCGAAGTCGGCGGGCCGGTCCAGCACCAATTCCAATTTCTCCTGGTCGCTCTCTTTCGGGTGCGCCCAATAGTCGGGCGTATCGGTGAAATTCGGGATGCCGCTCCGGTGCTGCACCAGCATGCGCAAGGTGATCCGCTCGGCGTGCTCGATCCTCCCCACCAGCTCCGGGAAATAGGTGGCCAGCGGTGCATCCAGATCCAAGCGACCGGCGTGCGCCAGCTTGGTAGTGGCAACCGCCGTATACAGTTTGTTGATGCTGCCGATCTTGAACAGGGCATCCGGCCTTGCCGGCACCTTGGTGCTGCGCTCATGCCAGCCGGCCGTGTACCATGCCGGTGCTTTGCTGGCGGCGTCCACGTACACGACAACCCCTTCGAAGCCGTATTCCACGGCCTGGTCCACTTGTGCTTGCACCGTGCTGGGCAAAGGCCGCACCCGAGCCCACACCAAGCGCCAAGGCACCAAGAACAAGGAGCCGATGCTGGCAGCAACGAAGGCGATCCGTAGTATGCGCCTGGCCTGTTTGCTCACGTCATGCGTTACTTCTGTGCCGGTGTGCAGCAAGGCCGAACCATGGCTCCTGCGTATGCTGGCTGCGCTCAATGTAGGCAATGCGGTACGGCCGGGTCATGCGGTGCGAACCTTGGTCGGCTTACACCTTGATCCCGGTAGATGTCGGCCAACTTGGGGCTTGCATCCTGCTCCTTCAAGACCAAGATGCTCCAGCTTTCCGAACACTACGGTTCTCGTGGGGTATTACCCCATCCGCGAGGGCCCGCAGGCGATATCGTAAGCGGGCGCGCCGCCTAAGGCCTGGACCGGAACACGGGACGAACCATTCTACTTCATGCAGCGCCCCCCAGGGAAACCAGGGGGGCTCGTGTTCGGGGGGAGGCAGGACTGGATCCTGTGTACGACGGTCTAGTACAAGGATAGCAGCGGATCTTTACTAACTAACTTTTCGGTTAAACATAGAACTTCTATCTTTCATTACTTTGTTTCTAAAGATTGAATTGTTATCATTATCATACATTGTTGGCATTAATAATTACTTGTTTGACCACTCAATGAATTTGCTGAAAATATCTGACCAGTTATCCTTTCCGTTGGTTACATTTTTGAACCCGTGGTCGCATCCAACACAAACATTGAATGTTAGGTTGGTTTTCCCAAGTCTTGCAAATTCCAAGGGGATCAAATAATTGCTTTCAATTGGTGAGCTTTCATCTTCTGTCCCTAATTGAACGTATATAGGAATGTCAATTTTCACTAAATGATTAATCGTTGGTTCGCTATAACTCCACCATCGCTTATTTGTATACTCAGTAATTTCATTTTTGTTTGAGGGTACCGTGTTAAGTGAATCTTTAGCGACAAGTTGAAATAATTCTATTGTCTGGTTTATGTTCATTTGTGTTATTGAGTCTGATTGTTCGCCTCTTATATTAGCTTTTCTATTAAAAATTATAAAGTCGAAAAAATCAGGTAATGCACTTCCTCCCCATACACCGAGGTGGGTTATCTTCTCATTTACAGTTGCTAACTTAGGTGCGACGAAAGCTCCTTCTGAATGTCCATAGACAATAACTTTTTCAGGGTAAAATAGATACTCTGAAATATGATCAATAACAGTGTCTGCTGCGAAAACTCTATAATCTAATGAATTCAGGCTATTGTACTTGTCTAAATGCAACGTTTTACATCCTTTAACTACAGGCGTTCCTGGAAGACCTATTACTACATAAATGTATTCTGTATCGAGTAAGTTATAATCTGACGGAAAGTGTTGAAAATATTTTTTACCATTTTCAGTTTCATCTACCTCAAAGAAAGACTCAGGAACTTGTGTGGTTCCCTGTAGATAGATGACTACTTTATTTGGTTTTGAGTTATCCTTTTGATGAACATAATAGTATATTGTGTCATTATCTGTTATGATTGAATACTCCTTGAAACCAAATCTACTCAGGACTTCATCCTTTGAAATTTGGCCATTTACACGAAAAAAAGACATGAATAATATGAAACAGGTTAAAATGCGATCACTGGTTTTGAACATTGATTTCATCTATTGGATAAATTCAACCTTCCTATAATTGCCAATTAGGGGGGTGTGACAGATCTGGGGTTTGTTTCGCCCATGGACATGTTCCTATTCCACTATTGCGGATGGTAATGCCCAATAGGCCACTACACATCCGGATCCTCCACAGGGGTTTCCGATCTTGCCGAGTGCATTGGTGCTGACATTTGTAAGGATCTATACGTTGGCAAGCTCTCTTGTAGCGGGCCCCTGCCACTCGAAGATACGTGCGCAAGCGTTCTTGTTGGTCAGGAAGGACCACGGATCTCAGCGACTGTCCTGCCATTGTGGGATCCGCGATAGCAGGAGGGTTCATCCTTGGGCGCGGTGTACAGCGGCGGAAACCCTGTGCAATGCCCCGAAGGGCATGCCAAGGAGCTCGCTCCATGGCTATCTTGGATACCATGTATCGCCTCCTTGTTTTCGCCGCATGGCTGTGTGTGCAGTTCCCGTGCACGGCACAGATCAGTATCTACCGCAGCTATGCCGATCTGCTCGCGGACGCACCGGATGAGCTGGAGGGCTATACTCTGAAGTCCATCAAGTCCCAGAAAAAGAACGCCAGTTTGCTGCTGGAAGGGGAAGCCGGCCAAGCACCAATGACCATTGAATGTGAGGACATTTGGGGCTTTCGGCTGGACAGCGTCCTGTTCCGGATCGAACCGATCTATGGCCATCCGGCACGCGTGGTGCTGGTGGGCGAACCGTGTTTCTACGAGAACGGAGCCGCCCATTTGAAGATGTACCTCGAAGGGACGAACGAAGAGCACGTGGTGTGGGGTGCTGGCGGCTACCTATCGGATGATCTGAACAGTGAAATGGCGTTCGTGCCGATCGACAAATACGCGTATGGCCGCAAGGAAACGAAGGTGTTCCTCGAAAGCCGGTCGGCCTATGCCCCCATTCTGCGCTGCGCCAATGGCCAGCTCCATACCTACATGATCCGGGCCTGCATCAAGGCCATGTGGAACGGCGATCTGTAGCCCACCTCAGGGTAGGTGCTGATGCCTGCTCAGGCCTCGGCTTGGTCCCTAGAATAGGACCCTGCCTCCCGAAGCTGGGTGCGTGAGGGCCGTTGTCGGATCAGGGAGGTGGCACGGATCAATGACCCGCAGGTGCCTGGGTCATTTTCGAAACATCATTGCTTCAGCTCCGCGGGCAATTCCACTCCATTCACGTTGCTCGTCCAGAGTATGCTTGTTATCCACCACCGCTCACCATCAAAGATCAATTGGAAGCTGTTGACGCCTTCTTCTTCAAGCTCTGCTTCCTTGGCGTAATAGCTCTGGAACACATTCGCTATTCCGTTGTATTCATGGATGATCGTCTTGATGGGACTTTCAGTGAAGCCATTGCCTTCGTAGTACGTCATTCCATTCCGCACGAAGGCTTCCAGCGTGAATGTTCTCACCTGCCCACGGCCAGCGGTATCATGCACAAGCACGCTCATTTGCGCATCGGGTGTAAAGAGCTGTCTGAAAGCTTCCCAGTTCCTCGTACTACCGCGTTCACCAGTGATGATCTTGTACGTTTCACCTATTGTACCTTCTATTGTCTTTGCTACTTCCGGGTCCAGTGGATGATGGTCCTGGGCGTGAACGCTGTTGCCCAGCAGAACGACAAAAAGGTACAAAGCGATGTTGTTCATGCTGTGATCCACGTATGGCCAACCCATTGCCATCAGCCATCGAGGTTGCTTCAAACCTTGGCAGGGTCACTCGACGTGCAACCGGCTACTCGAAGATAGCAATGCCAGCGGCATCAACCTACAAGCCTCAGCGCCGTGGGCTCCTCGATCATTCTGACCCACAAGCGGTCTTCACCGCCGCCACCCAATGCGCCCACCTGGCCTGCTGCGTTCCGAAGTCCTTCGGGTAGGGGCCACTGGCGAAGAAGAGCTCGGTGGTCTTGTCCTCTTTGTTCTCGATCAGCAGCAGCTTTTCGGAGTAGTGCACCCCATCCCGGAAGTAGTCGATGTGCAGGTAGTAGTTGCCGAACACCATGCCGATGTAGCCTTTGGCCTTCTCGCCCGGGGAATCCAATTCCAAGCGCGCTTCGGCCTTGGGGTCCCATGGCGTGGAGAAGAACACTTGCTGGGAGAAGGTCTTTCCCAAGTGTGCGAAATAGTCCGTTCGGCATAGCGCGCGCCAGATCTCGGCCGTGTTGGCCTTCAGCACGGACTTGGAATAGAAGAAGGGCTGGGAGCCCATGGCGGCCACCTCCTCGTCCGAGAGCAAAGTGATCTCGCGCAAGCGGGCCGAGCCATTGCCGCCGTTCACGAAACGGTAGCCCACCACGGTATCCTCCTGTACCACGATGGCCTGGATCACCACGGCCAACTCGCTCATGTCCTTGTGGTCGGAACGGATGCGGGCCACCCGGGGCAGCTTCATGGGCAGGGCGCGGGCATCGGGATACTTCGCGATATCCACCTTGATGAGCGACTTGTTGTCCTGGAGTTCCGCTTCGGTGGGCAGTCGATCGGCGATCGCAGGGACGGCATCAAGCTTCGCGATGTCCACGGGGACAAAGCCGAAGTTGTCCGGACAGTACCAGCCGCCATACTGGTGCGGTTCGCTCGTCACCTGCGCGGGTTCCTCGGCCGGGGGCGCGGATGGTTCCGTGGTGGGCGCTTGGCCGCATGCCGTAACAAGGAGCAGCAGCATGGACAGCAGGACGAGAAGTGAGCTTTTATAGGTCATCGTTCGTGATTTTCGGAAAGCTCGGGCTCCACTGGGAACAAAGGCGTAAAGCAGTGTAAAACAATGTAAATGTTGGGAAGGGAAAGGCGAGGAGGTGTTGTTCATGACCCTCGAAAAGGGCACTCTGCCGTTCGAAGGTGGTCAAGTGTTGCGGCCCTACGAAGATCTCATTCCGGCCTTGGATCGGGATCCCGAACAGGAACGCAGGGCATTCATCCGCCCCATCAAGGCGTATCGGGACTGCGGCTCGGGGCCGCAGTGACGTTGGTGGGGAGTGGATGATCAAACCCAACCATGTCAACCTTCAACCCCCAATGACAACGAACCGCCCCAAGCCGAACAAGGCACTCACCCCGATCCACGTGAGCATGTTCACCTTGAAACGGTACAGGGCGAGGAAGGAAACGATGACCCAGCCCAAGGCCAAGAGGTCCATACCGGAAAGTGATAGCCCTTGCGGGAACACCACCGCCTTGCCGAGGTAGATGGTGAGGTTGAGGATGACGCCGACCACTGCTGCCGTAACGATGCTGAGGGCCTGCTTGATGTGCTCGTTGTCCCGCGTGCGTTCGATGATGGGGGCGCCCACGAAGATGAAGAGGAAGCAGGGCACGAAGGTGTACAGCGTGGTGGCGAAGAGGCCGAGGCTGCCCAGAAGCAGCGAGCCACCGAAGTGGTTGTAGCCCGCCATGAAGCCCACGAACACGAGCACCATCACCAGTGGACCGGGGGTGGTCTCGCCCAGCGCAAGGCCGTCGATCATTTGCAGTTCGGTAAGCCAGCCGAGCTCTTCCACGCTGACCTGCGCCACGTAGGGCAGTACCGCGTACGCACCGCCGAAGGTGACGAAGGCCGCTTTGGTGAAGAAGAAGGAGAGCTCCTTCCAGAAGGCGAAGTCGCTGGTGAAGTGGTGGAATAGCGCCAAGGGAAGGGCCCAGATGACGAAGGCAGTGAACACCTGCTTGGCCAAACGCGCGAAGCGGAAGCCGGCATCGGGCATCACGGTGTGCTCGTTGATGAAGTACAGCCGCTCGTCCGCCGCGAGCTCTGCTTTGGAGGCGGCTGAACGTGTGAGCAAGGCCGGCACGAAGCGCCGACCGAGGAAGGCCAGCACCAAAGCCCCGATGATGATGGCGGGGAAGGGGATGTCCAGAAAGAAGATGCACACGAAGGCCGCTAGGGCGATACCCACATGCAAGGCCGTGTGCAAGGACTTCTGACCGATCTTGATCAACGCGACGATCACGATGGCGATGACTGCGGGTTTCAGTCCGTTGAACAAGGCATACACCCACGGGATGTTCCCGAAGGTGACGTACAGCGCCGACAGCCCGAGCAGGATGAACATGCTGGGCAGGATGAAGAAGATACCGGCGACCAGGCCGCCCTTGGTGCCGTGCAAGAGCCAGCCGGTGTAGGTGGCCAGCTGCTGGGCCTCGGGGCCGGGCAGGATCATGGCGTAGTTCAGCGCGTGCAGGAAGCGGCTGTTGCTGATCCAGCGCTTCTTGTCCACCAGGAATTCGTGCATAATGGCGATCTGCCCGGCCGGACCGCCGAAGCTGATGAAGCCGAGCTTGAGCCAGAACCAGAAGGCCTCGCGGAAGGCGGGTTTCGAAGTTGGCGTTGGGCTGTTCGTGCTTTCCAAAGCGGATGCTTTCGGACCGGCAACACGATCACTTCGTGATCCCTTCCAGGTCCAACAGGAAGGCGTAGACCAGCGCCGTTTCCTTGAATTGCTCGAAGCGACCGCTGGCACCGCCGTGGCCCACGTCCATATTGCAATACATCAACAGCTTCTCATCACCGGTCTTGGTGGCGCGCAATTTGGCGACCCACTTGGCAGGCTCCCAATACTGCACTTGGCTGTCCCAGAAGCCTGTAATGACCAACATGTGCGGGTAGTCCTGTGCCACCACATTGTCGTAGGGCGAGTATGAGCGGATGTACTCGTAGTAGGTGGTGTCCTTCGGGTTCCCCCATTCATTGAATTCGCCGGTGGTCAAGGGGATGCTCTCGTCCCACATGGTGCTCACCACATCCACGAAGGGCACATCGGCCACGGCGCCGTGGAAGAGCTCGGGGGCCATGTTCACCACGGCGCCCACCAACAAACCGCCTGCACTTCCGCCCTGGCAGTACAAGTGTTCCGGCGTGGTGAAGCCCTCTTGCACCAAGAACTTGCCGCAGTCGATGAAGTCGGTGAAGGTGTTCTTCTTCTTCAGCAGCTTGCCATCCTCGTACCAATGGCGCCCCATCTCCTGCCCGCCGCGGATGTGTGCGAGGGCAAAGACGAAACCGCGGTCCAAAAGGCTCAGGCGAGCGCTGCTGAAGCTGGCGTCCATGCTGTTACCGTAAGAACCGTATCCGTACAGGAGCAAGGGATTCTTGCCGTCCTTCTTCAGCCCGTTGCGGTACACGATGCTGATGGGCACTTTCGTGCCGTCGGTTGCGGTGGCCCACAGGCGCTCGCTGGTGTAGTTCTCCACCTTGAATCGCCCGCCGAGCACTTCCTGCTGCTTCAACAAGGTACGCTCCTTGGTGACCATGTTGTAGTCGTACTGCGTGCCCGGGGTGGTCATGCTGGTGTAGTAGTAGCGCAGCAGGTCCGTGTTGAATTCAGGATTGTAGCCGATGTACGCCGCGTAGGCAGGATCCTGGAAGGTCATGTATTCGTCGGCCTTGTCGTCCCAGCGCTTCATGCGGATCTGCAACAGCCCGTTCTTGCGTTCGCTGAGCACGAGGAAGTCGCGGAAGATCTCGATGCCGCCAAGGAACACATCGGTGCGGTGCGGGATCACCTCGGTCCAGTTCTCTTTCGTGGTGGCGTTCACCGGCGTGCGCATCAGGCGGAAGTTCGGTGCGTCCAGGTTGGTGTGGATGTAGAAATGGTCACCGAAGTGGTCCAGGTCGTACTCCAGTCCAACGATGCGGGGCTGGACGATGCGGAAGCTGCCGTTCGGGGTGTTGGCATCCAGCACGCGGTATTCGGAGGTGAGTGTTTCGTTGGAACCGATGACGATGTACTGTTCGCTCTTGGTCTTGCCCACGAACACGTTGAACATCTCGTCGGTCTCTTCATACACCAAGGCGTCAGCGCTTTGCGGGGTGCCCAGGACGTGCTTGTAGATGCGGTAGGAGCGCAGGGTGGTGGGTTCCTGCACCGTGTAGAAGACTGTCCTGTTATCGTTCGCCCAGGTCACACCACCATCAACGTCCTCCAATTTGTCCGCCAGCATTTCCCCGGTGGTAAGGTCCTTGAAGTGGACGCTGTAGATCCTTCTGCTCACCGTATCCACGGCATAGGCGAGGAGCTTGTTGTCGGGGCTTACTTCGGTCCCGCCGATCTGGTAGTAGGCATGGCCCTTGGCCAGTTCGGGGACGTTCAACATGATCTCTTCCTTGCCGTTGGCATCGCCTTTCTTCCGGCATTGCAGCTCGTAGTCCTGGCCGGTTTCGAAACGCGAGTAGTACAGGTAGCCATGGTACTTGTACGGTACGGAACTATCGTCCTGCTTGATGCGGCCCACCATCTCGTCGAAGAGTTCCTTCTGGAGCGTATCGGTGTGCGCGAGCATCGCTTTCCGATAGTCGTTCTCGGCCTTCAGGTGGTCGAGCACATCCCGGGTCTGCGCATCCGGTGTCTCCGCTTCCTTTTGCGCATCACTCAAGCGCATCCAATAATAGTCATCGTTGCGAACCTGCCCATGTTCTGTCATGGCATGGGGCACCACCTTGGCCACTGGTGCCTCCGGACCTGCGGGCTTGTCCTTGGTGGCGTCACCGCCACAGGCGGAGAGCAGGAGCAAGGGGAGCAGGGCGATGGCAGGATGGCGCGGCAGGGAACAGTTCATGGGTGGCTTTTGAGGGGGCGAATATCGGGTTCCTGCGCTAGGATGTGGTCATTCCGCGTGGTCGGTGGTGAATTCCGTGGTGCGGGATAGGGGTATTCCGGAACTCGGTTGTCCTATGGTCGAAGCGCCACGAACGAATGCGCAATGGACCTCACGAACAACATCACCATGAAGACCCTGAAGACCTCCCTGTTCATCCTGTTGACCACCACCCTGCTCTTTTCCTGCAAGAAGGACGAGATCCGCGGTTCTGGTACCGTGGTCTCGCAGGAACGCGCCCTTTCCGGATTCGAGAACGTAATGATCCAAGGCGCGGTCAGAACGAACGTCAGCTATGGCAGCGACTTCCACGTAACGGTACGCACCGATGCCACCGCCATCTCGAGAGTGGAGACCCGAGTGGCCGACAATACCCTGATCGTGGATCTCGACGAGCGCTACAATTACCAGCACATCACCTTCACCGTGGATGTGGTTATGCCGGTGATCCACGAACTCACCCACGAAGGCGTCGGCAACTCAAGCCTGAGCGGGTTCAACGCGCTCGATGACCTGCGCGTGGTCCACAATGGCGTGGGCGACCTGCACCTGTCCGGATCGGCCACCGAATTGGAGATCGAGCACGACGGTGTGGGCAAGGTCAAGGCCTTTGAATTCGCCACCGAGCGCTGCAGCGTGGGTCAATCCGGCGTGGGCAACATTGAAGTAAGGGTTAGCGATGTGCTGGAAGGGCACCTGCACGGGGTGGGCAATATCCACTACCGGGGTCAACCCGCTGTCAGCATCCACGACTCCGGTGTGGGCAACGTGATCCACGTGGACTAGGCCGGACAACGCCAACGACCGAACGCCGGGACCTTAGGCCTCGGCGTTCGTGTTCCCGGTGGTGGTAACATCAACGGTCGGAATGCGCACGATCTCGAAGGTGGCCGAGGCCAGTTGCACCTTGCCATTCGTCGCCTCGATCTCCTTACCAATGCGCTCGTGCAACAGGTTCTTCGTGTAGCGCCGCTTCTTGTAGTCCACGATGTAGCGTAGATTGAATTGGGCCCAGTTGTCCGTGAGCGTGATGGCCAATGTGGGTTCCACCTCCGCATCCTCGATGTAGTATTTGGCCACGACCCCCTTCCATTCGGAGATCGAACGGGCCACATAGTCCGAGAGCTCTTCGGAAGCGATGCGGACCACGATCTCCTTCGCTAGGTCCATGTCCGAACCATAGCGGACGGGCAGGTTGAATTCATCCCAAACGAAGGGGAAGTCCCGGGAGTAATTGTACACGGGCCCCTTGAACACGAAGGCGTTGCTGATCTTCACGATCCGACCACTATAGTTGTCGCTGCTCACCCACTGCCCGATCTCCATCATGGTGGTATAGATGCTGTCCACATCGATCACATCGCCCTTGATCCCGTTGATCTCGATGCGGTCCCCCGGTTAATAAACGCCCACGAGGAAGATGTGGAACGAGCCCGCCAAACTGAGGATCAATTCCTGCAAGGTGATCGTGACCCCCGCTGTGAACAACCCGATGGCCAACGCGAGATCCTTGATATTGCCCGTGAAGAACGAGATGGTGAGGATGATGACCAGCAGGTAGCCGAGGAATTCGACCCCTTTCTGTGACCGGTAGCGCATCGAGGTGTCGGAGATGCGCCGCCGAAGTGACCTTCGGAGCATTATGATGACCAACACCACGGCCAGGACCCACAACAGGTAGCGTACCACGTTCATCGATCCAGGATGATCGATGGCCCAATTCCGGATGAGTTCGAGCATGTCCATGGCAAGGGCGGCGGTTGGTGTTCTTCCTCACCGTCGAGGTCATGGCCACACGCCGTGATGAAGGTAGTGGGAGCTTGCTGTTGCGCACCTGAGGGCGATCAGGGATGCTTCCACGGCAGTTAGTTGTGCGTGCTGGAGCGTCGGGTATCGGACAAGGCGTATCCTTGTACCATGGACCTGTCCATCGTCGTGCCCTTGGTGAACGAGCGGGAATCGCTGCCGCATCTGGTGGAATGGTTGCATCGTGCGATCTCGGCGATGGGCGTGCGCTACGAGGTGATCCTGGTGGACGACGGGAGCAACGATGGTTCGTGGGCCGAGATCGAGCGGCTATCAAAGGAGAATTCTGCCGTAAAGGGGGTCCGTTTCGGTCGCAATTTCGGGAAGAGCCCGGCCCTGAACGAGGGCTTCCGTGCAGCGCAAGGTGAGGTGGTGATCACCATGGACGCCGACCTGCAGGACGATCCGGATGAGGTCCCCGAGTTGTACCGCATGATCCGCGAAGAAGGCTATGACCTTGTGAGCGGGTGGAAGAAGAAGCGCTATGACCCACTGACCAAGACCATCCCGACCAAGCTCTTCAACTGGACCACGCGGCGGGTAAGCGGTGTGTACCTGCACGATTTCAATTGCGGGCTGAAGGCCTACCGGAAGGAGGTGGTGAAGAACATCGAGGTATACGGAGAGATGCACCGCTATATCCCGTTCATCGCGAAGAAGGAGGGCTTTTCCAGGATCGGTGAGAAGGTGGTGAAGCACCATCCGCGCAAGTACGGAAGCACCAAATTCGGGATGAGCCGCTTCATCAATGGCTTCCTGGACCTTATGTCCATCACGTACATGTTCCGCTTCGGGAAGAAACCGATGCATTTCTTCGGAGGCTTGGGCACCATCATGTTCATTGTCGGGTCCATCGCTGCGGCATGGGTGGTGGGCGAAAAGCTCTGGTACTCCTTCGTGCTGGACACCACCGCACCGCGGGTCGCCGAAAGCGGGTTGTTCTTCGTGGCACTTACGGCCATGATCATCGGTGTGCAACTGTTCACGGCCGGGTTCGTTGCCGATCTCGTGAGCCGGAACGGTTCGGACCGGAATCGCTACCGGATCAGCGGCCAAGTCGGCTTCCCCGACGGCAGCTACACCGAATAAGGACATGGGCCGAAAGTGCCATGCACGGTAGTACCGACCTTCGGTCCTGATGAACGTACGTACGCTCACGCATGTCCTGCTCGGCCTCTTGCTGCTGATGCTCGCCCGGCACCTTTGGATGGCCGTGTACGTACACCCTTTCGGAGACGACTTCAGCTATTCCGTGGCCGGGATGCGTTTCCCACTGCCGGAGCGTTTGTTGCGCGAGTACACCTCGTGGAACGGTCGCTATTTCTCCAACATCCTGGTCCTGCGGAACCCGCTGGTGCTGGGCCTTGGAACGGGCCTTCCGTTGTACAGGGCGGCGGCCATGGGCCTGATCCTGCTTACCGTCCTGGGTGCGCATGCTGTGGTGCGTGCATGGATCGGTGCATTGGTACGGCGTGAGGTCGTGTGGATCGCCGCGTTGGCCTTCACCCTCGTGTTCCTTCACCTCATGCCGGACGCGAACGAGGGCTTCTACTGGTATACGGGTGCCGTGACCTATCAATTGCCCAACGCACTTTCACTTTTCCTTGTCGCGAATTGGATAAGGCTCTTCAAGAGCGAACGTGCACGGGCCTTCGCAAGGGTCGCATGGGTGCAGGCCGTGTTGGTGTTCATGATCGCCGGATGCAACGAGGTCCACATGGCCTTGATGTTCTTGGGCCATGTCGCACTCTTGTTGATGCGTTGCCGCGCCACCGGACGTCCCGACCGATCGGTATTGCTGGTCTGCATGGTCGCGTCCGTGTGCGCCTTGGTGGTGATCCTGGCCCCGGGGAACGCGCACCGGAGCGTTCATTTCCCCATGAAGCACGAGCCGCTTCGCACCCTGGCGTACAGCGTCGCTCAAACAGGTCGCTTCATCGGGAAGTGGTTATTCCTTTCCCATGGGTACCTCATCACCTTGCTGGTGCCCGGCGTGGCTCGCTGGCTCAGCGATAGGTCCCCGAGCATCCGGCGCCTGTTGGAGATGGATCGTTGGTCGGTCTTGTCGCTGATGTTGGCGCTGGTCCTCCTTCCGTACATCATCACCTACTGGTCGTCCGGCCTGTTGGGGCAGTATCGAACGGTGAACGTATCGTGCTTCTACTTCGTGATCAGCTGGCTGCTCACCGTAGCTGTCTGGGACCATCAGGTCTTTCGTAAGCACTGGACCAAGGTCCTGGTCCCGGATACTGCGCGTGGGATCGGCCTTCCCATCGTCATCTTCGCCTTGCTGATGGTCCTTGGCCGCGATCTGGCGGTGGATATCGACCTCATCCGTGGGCGTGCTGCGCGATACGATGCTAGCGTGGAGTTGCGCTATGCCATGGTGCGCGATGCGATCGGGAGGGAGGCCTCGGAGATCGTGTTGCCCCCTTTGGCCGATGAACCCCGAAGCTTGAAGATCCTACCGTTGGACCTTTCGCCGGACCACTGGATGAACCGGAGCATGGCGGACTACCTTGGGAAGGCTGCACTGGATATCATTCCTGGAGGCCCTCCAGGATCCCAGCGGTAGGCAACGGTTCCATGGCGACGGGAGCAAGGGGGTCGAAGAACAGTTCCGCGGCCAAACGTTTGTCATGGCCGTATACATCGTCCCGGAAGTTCAGGCGACCTTCACTGTCCACCCAGGCCGTGAAATAGCCGATGGTGACCGGGTGTTTCTCCTCCAGCCGCACATAGGTCTCCTTTCCCTTGTACATCGCCGTCTTGATCTTCTCCGGGGTCCAAGCGGTGTCGTTCCGGAGGAGGTACTCGGCCAGATCCGCCGGTCGGCTCAAGCGGATGCAGCCATGGCTGAACGCCCGTTGTTCCCGAGCGAAACCACTTTTGCTCGGGGTATCATGGAAGTAGATGCTGTACGAGTTGGGGAATAGGAACTTCACACGGCCCAGCGCATTACCGCCTCCGGGTCTTTGGCGGATGCGGGGTAGTGCATCGGTACCACCCACGCGCTCCATGCCCTTCCTGGCCAGGTAGTTCGGGTCCTTCTTCATGGCCGGAAGGATCTCGCCCCGAACAATGCTGGTCGGAACAACCCAATACGGGCTGAAGACCACCGTGCTCAATGTGTCGCTGAAGATCACCGTGCGTGTTGCGACCGTGCCGACCACGACATCCATGCTCAAGGCCTCGACGCCGTCCTCGTACACCTGCATCCTGAATTCGGGGATGTTCACCAGGATCAGGTTCGGAGCCGTGGTCTCGGGTACCCAGCGAAGCCGTTCCATGTTCACCAGCAGTGTGCGCAGTCGCTCGCGTGGCGAGTAGTTCACGGCCTTCATCATACCCGGACCGATGATACCGTCCGGATGCAGGCCATGGCGTGTCTGGAAGGCTTTCACGGCCCGAACGAGCGTGCTGTCGTACACAGGGGAACTGAGCACCAAGGTGTCCGTGTCGTTCACCAGATCGCCCAACACCATCAAGCGTTGCCGGATGTCCGCGACCACAGGGGCCTTGTCCCCGGGTTCCAGTTTACGACGGTCCCCCAGGCTGAGCGGCGACCAATCCACCACGGTGTCCAGATCATGGTAGCGCTTCAGGTTGGCCTTCAACTTGGCGTACTGTGGATGCAAGGGCTCGACCAACGAAAGGTCCATGTGGCCTGCGGTGAGCGAGTCGATCAAGCGCGCGTAGTCCTTCTTCCGGCGCGGGATGAACCAATCGAGTTCGCGCAGGTCCTTGCCGATGAGGCCGCCGTATTTCTTGTCCGCGAAGTGGAAGAACTGGGCGGTCAGGTTCAGTTCAAGGTGCTGTTGGCAGCTATCACAGAGTGCCACGTTGTGGCCCTCGCTCTGCGTTCCTTCCAACAGGAGCTGGATGCGATCCCGGAGGGCGGCCATCTCACCGAACGCCGTGTCCGCACTGGTGGCCAGGGAAAGGAAGCCCACGGCAGATTGTGAAACGGAGTCCCGAACGAACCACGCATATTGGAAGTGCCGTCGACGGTAGAAGTCCATGATCCCGGCGGAATCCGATCGGAACTCGGGGTTGGCTTCCAGGAATCCGAGGATCCGGGTGCTGTCCAAGGTCCGCAACGTGTAATCGACCGGTGATTCGAAGACTTCGGTGATCTCCTGTGTGCGCTCCTCCACGGTGGGGGGGGGCTGTGGGGTTGAACAGCTCTCTGCCAATGCGGCGATAACGGGAACAAGGAGGGTATACCGGGTCATGCGCATGGCGCTAATCAATGATCGGGCCGGGAACGTTCAGTGCTTGCCGTGGATGTACAGGACACCATCGTCGGCGAGCAGGTCCACCATGCGGGGCATCATTTCCTTGCTCACGGACGGGCAACCCCAGCTGCGCCCCAAGCGGCCGTGTTCGGCGATGAAGTCGGCACTGACATAGTCGGCACCGTGCATGATCACTTCGCGAGGCAGAGCATTGTGGTTGATGCCCTTTTCCAAGCCATGCAATAGCAACGCAGCACCGTGCTTCAGGCTTACGATCTCCGCGCCGACACGGTACAGCCCCAAACTGGTCTGGTGCGATCCTTCCCGGTTGCTGAAGGCGGTGGCCATCAATTCCCCTGTGGCCTGTCCATGTGCTACCCATGTGCGCAACACGAGTTCCTTCTTTTCGAGGTCGATGAGATAAAGGCGTTCGGCGGTGCTGGGCTGCGTCATGTCCGCGATCGCCAGCATCCGCCCCTGCACCTTGTACCTGGCCATGCGCAGGTAACCGGCTTCGAACACCGTCTCTTCCATGGTCCCGGCCAATCCGATCTCGGTGAACAAGGCCTTGGCCGGCGAGAGGGACTCCTCTTCCACTGCGGTCGGTATCGTGGCCGCACGAGGGCCACGGTCCGCCATTTTCGCAGGGATCAGCCATGCGAAAAGCAACGACAAGAGCAGTGGTGTATGCACCATTGATCCTTACTGGTTCTTCCCCATTCTCCCTTCAGCGAGGTTCCGGTTCGCAGGACAATGGGGGCGTGAATATAACGTTGGTCCAGGACCGAACGTGTTCTACGGGGATGGAAGCGCTTGGGTTCCCGATGAAAAGCCCTGATCTTCGGTCGAACGGACAGGGTCATGTTACCTGCATTGCGCGAATTCTATCTTGTGTGGCTCACACCACCTCCATGATCCGGATCCCGGCTTTGTTCATCCTTGTCCTGTCCTTCCATTCAACCACTGCCCAATTCTACAATTGGGGATGGGGTCCACCGATCTCGGTGACACAAGTGGGGGCCAACATCACCTGTACCGTGTTCGATCCGGTGCTGAACGCGAGCCGTACCGAGAGCTTTTCCAGTGTCGCGGATTGGAGCCATTCCGATGGTGTGGTGGCCACGGTCTCGAACGGTGGGGTCGTGCGCGGGATCGTGTACGACATCGCCTTGGGCGCTTTCCAGGAAGGCAGCTTCAATTTCGTTTCAGGGACCACGGTGGTGAACAGTGCGGGCGTGGTGGCTTGGGTCTCGGGGTCGGGCAGGGTCGGCGGTGCCGTGTACAACCCTTTCCTGCACCAATGGCGCGAAGGGTTGTTCAGTACCAATCCCGGGAACCAGATGCAGAACCGGGATGGGGTGGTGAGCTGGGTTTCCGAAGCCGGAACAGTGGGAGCTGCCGTGTACGATCCGGAACTGAACGATTGGCGGTCGGACCAGTTCAGCTCCAACAGCGGAAATGTGGTGCAGAACCGCGATGGTGTGGTGGCTTGGGTGTCCGCAGCAGGCTCTGTTGGTGCCGCCGTCTATGACCCATCCCTCCATGATTGGCGCGATGAACAGTTCAGTTCCAACAATGGGAACCAGTTGGTGCTCGGGCAGGGCGTAGTGGCGTGGCGGTCCACCGCCGGAAGTCTGGGTGCTGCGGCCTATGACTGGACGAGCAACAGCTGGGTGGACCAACAATTCAGTTCCTCTGCCTCCAACACAATGCCGACGATAAGCGATGGAACGGTCCTATGGTCCAACAGCGGCGGACCCCAGAAGTACGGGTTCACTTCGGCCCATGACTGGCAGAACGGTGTGAACACCACGGTGCAGTGCGAATACCATGTGCAGCAGATAAGCGGTGTTTCCGCGCCTCGTGTTGCCTATCTCTGGTGTTTGACGATCGGCGCTTCCACATACTCCCATCAATGTGGCGATGGCCACGAGATCACGCGTCGGTGGGCTTGGAAGTCCTACGCCGATCCAGGTAGCTATACCGTCCAGTTCAACGCGTTCAGTTCAGTGTCCAACACGCAGTGCAACGGAGAGGTGAGCTTCGGGGGAACAACCGTCGATGGTACGGATCGATCGGATCCGTTCACCTTCGTCGTCCAAGGGAGTGACATTCGCTTGTCGAGCGATCGAATGCTTGGCGAGCTCTGGGTCCTCGACGCCAAAGGGGCCATCATCCATCGCGGGATCCATGCCTCCAACACCGCTACCATCGCTTTGGACCTGATGGATGGCGTGTATGTGCTTCGGAGGGCCCTTGATGCCAGCAGCGTGCGTTTCATGATCGCGCGCTGAGCAGGGGCAGGATGTGGGTGGCGTTGTTGTAAGTGCTTGCCTCTCAACCACGCATGATCGCCTTGGCGTAGTTCGCCCAACTCATCTCCTTGGTGGCCTCCACCACGTTCTCGCGGGGGATGGGTTGCTCGATGCTGGTCTTCATCACTCGAACCATGTCCGCGATGTTCTTCTGTTCGGCCAGATAGCCGTTGAAGCCGTCAGTGATGGTCTCGGGGAAATGTCCAACACGCGTGGCCACCGCCGGTAGTTTGAAATTGTAGCTCAGGCTTTCAACACCGCTCGGTGTGGCGGTCTCGTAGAACAGCACTATGGCGTCCGCCGCCTGGAAGTAGGGTGGCACTTCCTCGTTCGGGATGAAGCGGTCCACCACCAAGGTGCGATCGCAGATGCCCAGCGTGTCCACCAAGGCCAGTGGATCGTAGTTGCGCTCATCGTCGGCCTTCTTCAGGAAGAGCTTCTTCATTGTACCGAAGACCGCGTTCTTCACTTTGGTGCTGAGCTTGCTCTGGTCCACCGTCCGCCAGAAGCGTTCCCCCACGATCATCAGGCTCACATCGTCGCGCTGTTTCGCCAGTTCCGCAAAAGCTTCGATGCAAAAGTGCAGGCCCTTGTACTTGCGGATGAAGCCGAAGAACAGAAATACGTGCTTCCGCAGATTGTGCTGTGCCTTCCATGCCTCCTTGTCGAACGCCGGATCGGGCTTGAAGAGGGAGTAGATGGGGTGGTAGAGTTTGATGATGGTCTTTGGTCTCGGGTCTCTGGTCCTAGGTCTCTTGTCAGTTCCTGCTGTAGACCTTGGACCTAGGACCAAAGACCGCGCTTCCGAGCGCCCATCCAACGTCAACTCAAAGGGCTTCTCCGGCATCAAGGCCTTCAATTCATCCGCCGTCCTGTACGCATGCACGATGAAGCTGTGCCCGTGCTGCAGGGCCATGCGCGTGAGGCGTGCGTCCAGCGAGCTCTGTTCCTTGGCGGCCACGAAGTGCAGATCGAACAGGATCTCGGCGTGCGTGTGCTTGCGCAGGTACTTCGCGATGGTGTTCAGCGGGATCCCTTGTGTGGGATTGTACCACTGGATGATCACCTTGTCCGGATCCAGGTCAGCGATGGTCTTGGCCGTGCTCCTCCACGTGCGCGGGTCGTTCCAATTGGTGATGTACTTGACCGGAATATCATAGCCCTCGAGGAAGCTGCTGCGGCTGGCCTTGT
>JAGQVV010000095.1 GCA_020437805.1 Flavobacteriales bacterium | reverse complement strand
GTTTCGTTCACTTGTTGTAGGAGATTCCGGTTCGCCTTCAGGTTGTTCATGAAGCGCTTGTTGCCTTCCTTCAGGATCTCCAAGGCCCGTGCTGGGCTCAGGTCCGTCTGTAGTTCCTTGGTTTGGGTTCTCATATCGTGTTGCGTTGGTTCCCGATAACGATCAATGAAGGATAACTGCTGTCTTGGTGGGTTCTGTTCAGCTACGTTCCGAGCCATTGTTCTGCTCGATGACCGCACCCAAAAGGTCCGTATTGACCTTGACAGGAACGGACTCTCCGATCAGTTCGATCTTGATCCCTTGGTCCTTGGCCCTGATCATCTCTTCTTGGATGATCTCCAGCACATCCGGATCCAGGTCCACCGTTTTGCTGGCGTCAACGATGACATGCGTGCCGCTCGGTAAGCTGGCCAAGGTCTTCTGGATGCTCGCCTTGTTGAAGAAGGTCACCGCTTGACCAAGCTCCATCTTGACGGGCCCACCAGACTTGCCGTCCTGGTCCTTCACACTGAACGGTGTGAGGAAATTGTTCCGGAGGATCATGATGATGCCAACGACCATTCCAAGCATCACACCCTTCAGCAGATCGATGAAGACCACCCCCAGAATGGTGATCATGAACGGTACGAATTGCCTCCAGCCCTTGCTCCACATTTCCTTGAACAAGGCGGGTTTGGCGAGCTTATAACCCACGACGAACAGGATCGCGGCAAGGCTGGCCAGCGGAATGAGTTCCATGATCCCCGGGATGAGGATCACACATAGCAGTATCCAAACCCCATGAAGGATGGCGCTCAATTTGCTTTTCACCCCACTCTGCAAATTCGCTGAGCTACGTACGATTACTTGTGTGACCGGCAACCCGCCGAACAGTCCACTAAGGGCATTTCCCAACCCTTGTGCGCGCAATTCGCGATCCGTGGGTGTGATGTGTTTCTCGGGGTCCAATTTGTCCGTTGCCTCCACACAGAGCAATGTTTCAAGACTTGCCACCAAAGCAATGGTCCCGGCGGTCAACCACACCCTCCAATTCAAAAGGGCCCTGTGATCGGGAAAGCTGAATGCATCCAGCCCTTTGCTTAGGTCCGGTAGGTCAACGAAGTGTTCCGAGGCCACACCATGATCACCGAAGCCGCTCTGGAATACCCCGAGAACGATCCCCGCGATCACTGCCAACAATGGACCTGGGACCAATGAGAGGGACCTTGACCGCCGTATCATAGGTGTTTCCCATACAAGCAAAATGGCGAGGCACACTGCGGTGATCATGATGGCCCCCGGGGTTATGTACCCGACCATATGCATCAATTCGCTGAAGGTGTTCTCATGGTCGGGTTGGATGAAAGCAAGGTCACCTTCGAAGTCCTTGTCATATCCGAAGGCATGTGGGATCTGTTTCAGGAAAATGATGATCCCGATCCCGGCGAGCATGCCTTTGATCACGCTGTTCGGAAAATAGTAGGCGATCACCCCTGCACCCAAGAATCCCAGTACCACTTGAATGACCCCGGCAAGGACAACGGCGGCCAGGAACGCCTCATAGGAACCGAGTTCCACGATGGCCACTGCCACCAAGGCCGCCAGTCCTGCTGCCGGACCTGATACCCCGACAGCGGAACCGCTGGCGAATCCGACGGCGATCCCTCCGATGACACCTGCAATGAGCCCTGCCACAGGCGGAGCGCCGCTCGCCAAGGCGATGCCCAAGCATAATGGAACGGCGACAAGGAATACGACAAACGACGCAGGCAGGTCCTGACGCCAATGGGAGAACAGTGATCTATTCGACATGAAATGGACTTGAATGATGGCTGGCCTTCCAAGATCACATCGCGCTGGAAGGCCCTGTGGACAGGCGCGTGCATTGATCGGCCACAAGGGCCCCTACCTACGCTCTTCGAGGCGGCTGGAGGAGCACATCGCCGTACAACGAACAATGCGGGAACTCTTCCCAAAGTGGAAGGTCCGTATTCCGCATGTCCTGTCGGTCATGGCCCATCCACCCGTCGTACGGGCTGGTTCCCACGTGCTTTGCTTCTTCCTCTTCCACCAAGGGAATGGGGCTCGCCCCATATTCATCGCAGAAAGCCACCATACTTGAGGTGAACGTCACCATGGGTACCAAGAACAACCACGCACCCATGAGGAAAGCGAACAAGGTTCGCAAGCCTTTGAGCGCGATGATCGAACGGTCCTGAATGGAGTGTGGGGTGGTGGGCATTTCCGGGGTAAAAATAGCCATCAAGGTGGACCGTTCCACTGGTCAACTTCCTCGCGCTTCGGCTGGATCAGTTCGCAGCGACCGGATGTAAAAGGTGCAGGTCCGGTATCGGCACTTCGAACCGGACACCATCACCGAGACGAAGCATCGTGTAACGACCTTCCATTCGGCCATACGCACTGTTCAGGTCGCAGGCACTGGTGTATGTGAATTCCTGCCCGGGTCGAAGCATTGGTGTTTCGCCCACAACTCCCGGCCCCTCCACTTCACGCGGTGCGGCCAGCGCATCGTGGATCAACCAACGCCGGCGCTTCAGTTGCACCGTATCCCGACCGGTGTTAGCGATCGTGATCCGGTAACTGAAGAAGAACCGACCTGCAATCGGGTCGCTTTGGGCAGGTTCGAAACGGCTGCTGGCGGTGATCCGGATATCGTGTGTTACCGTGGTGCTCATGGGGCAAAGTTCCTTAATTCGTTCCCGGTCCAGGAATGTTCACGGTGGATACCACCAACCGGTCGGATATTCCGCAAGTTGATGCGATCGCCATTTGTCAGGGATGTGGACCAACACGTTGTTACTCACCTCGGCTTGTGGATAGCCGTACGTTCCCATCATCCAGCGGATCCTCTGTACTCCGCTACCTTGCGGCCCATGTTGATCATCACTCTCATCCGCCGGACATGGGCCGTGGTCATGCTTGTTGCCCATGCCACTGCGACCGCAGGCCAGTATCAAGGACCGGAAAGCGTGGAGTACGACCCGGATGGTGACCGATACTTCGTGAGCAACACAGGGAGTAATTCCATAAAACAGCAGGATCAGTCCGGTGTGGTCACTGATTTCGTTACCGTCAATCCTGCACCCTACGGTCTGGAATTGATGGGCGACACCTTGTTCGCGTGCAGCGGAGGCAGTGTGAAGGGTTATGCCACTTCGGATGGAACCTTGGTCTTCAACCGATCGCTTGGTGGGAGTTTCCTGAATGGCATCACCACGGACGGTACACATCTCTATGTCACGGATTTCAGCGCGTCGCGCATCTATAAAGTGGATGTCGCGAACAACACGCACTCCACATTGGTGGCCAATACCGCTGGAACTCCGAACGGGATCGTGTGGGACCCTGCGGGCGAGCGATTGGTCGTGGTGTTCTGGGGTAACAATGCACCGATAAAGGCATTCGATAGGGTCACCGGAGCGTCCACAACGTTGGTTGCCGGCACCGGCCTGTCGAATATCGACGGTGTCACCATTGATTGCTTCGGGAACTTCCTGGTGGCTTCGTGGAGCCCGGACCGTATCACGGGCTTACCGCCGGACTTCGCTTCAGCAGGTACCAGCATTGGTGTTCCGGGGCTGAACAATCCTGCGGACATTGATTTCGACGAAGTGAACGGACGGGTATGCATCCCCAACAGCGGGAACAACACGGTGACGTTGTTCGAGATCGATTGTACCACAAGCATAGTTGAGCGCGCGGCCAGGACCGTGCAATCGATCCCGAACCCGACCACCGGTTTGGTGAAACTGGACCCCCCACTGAACTCCGTTGAACCGTACATGGTCTTCGATGCCCGCGGATTGTTGGTCGCTGGGGGCACCGCGCAACCGCGGGAGTGGATCGACCTGAGGGATCTGGATGCTGGGGCGTATTACATCCATTTCGGTCGCCTTGGCCATCAGGTGCGTGTGGTGAAGTATTGAGCCGAAGGCGACCTTCATCGGCGCAATTGATCAAGTTCCATTGGCTTTTGTACAGCAACGTTGCCGAGGATCGGCTGGAACCGGACCTGTGCCGAGTACCACTAGCCTTCCTGATATCTCCACATCAGGGTATTCGTTCCGACGCGATCCTACTTAGCATTGTACCCGATGTCGAACATTAGCTACCGGCCCCAGGATGCTCAGCAGAAGGATTTCGCGAAGGCCGTGCGCCGGAACGTGAATGCCTTCTTCAAGGAGCAGGCCTTATCCACCAAGGGTGATGGGCCCTTCGTTGTCAAGGCCATGCTAATGCTCGCCGTATACTTCGTGCCGTTCATCCTTGTTACGACGATCCCGATGAGCGCTTGGTGGGGATCGACCTGTGCCGTGATCTCCGGTGTGGGTATGGCAGGTGTGGGCATGTCCGTCATGCACGATGGGGTGCATGGTTCGGCATCCCGTCACACCTGGGTGAACGACCTGATGGGAGCGAGCATGTACTTGATGGGAAGCAGTGTCCTCACATGGCGGATCCAGCACAATGGTGCTCACCATACCCATACCAACATCGATCAGGTGGACGGCGATCTGGATTCACGTGGCCTGTTGCGCTTCAGCGAACATGCAACCCTGAAGCCGGTGCACCGCTTCCAGCATATGCACGCTTTCTTTTTCTACGGATTCCTCACCATAACGAAACTTGCCGTGGACTTTGCGACCCTCGCAGCGTTCAATAAGGATGGCAGTACGGCAGCACAGAAGGCCGATCCCAAGCGCGAAATGATCAAGCTGATCGTGTTGAAAGTGGTCTATATCGCCGTGTTCATCGTTGTACCCTTGGTATTTTCAGGCTTCTTATGGTGGCAGGTGCTCTTGGGATTCTTCGTGATGCATTTCGTGGCAAGCGTCATCCTGGGGACCGTGTTCCAACTTGCCCACATCGTTGAAGGCACGGTGCAACCGATGCCCGACATTCAGGGTGTGATCCCCAATGACTGGACCGTGCATGAAATGATGACCACCTCGGATTTCGCTAGGAACAGCCGCTTGTTGACGTGGTTCACCGGAGGTTTGAACCACCAGATCGAACATCACTTGTTCCCGCACGTTTGCCATGTCCATTACCGGAGGATCGCCCCGATCGTGGAGCGAACGGCCCGAGAGCATGGGGTTCCCTACAACAACATCCCCACTTTCGGTGCGGCGCTGGCGAGCCATGTGCGCCGAATGAAGCAGCTCGGTCGTCCGGCGAACGACAAGGCGGCTTAGGCCACCATGGCCTTCTTGATCCTTCTATAGGTGAAGTTGTTCAGGATGTGCCGCCGCGCAAAACGCAGATTGGCATCGTTCTTCACGAACTTGTTGTACACGTTGATCGGCACGTTGAAGTACTCGTACACACTGGAATCCGCGAAGGTGAGGTGCAAGGTCTGCGCCTTGTAGTGATAGTCCGTGATCACGCTCGTGGTCGTCGTCAATGCATAATCATCCTTGTTCAACGCATGTGTGTCCGGGTGAATGCTCACCAAGAAGTGATATGCGTCGATGATGTGCTTGCTCGTTTCCTCGGCACGTGCGCGCTCGGCCTCATCTTGGAACCGGTCCGGATGATTGGCCTTCATGAGTTGTTTGTATGATACGTTCAATTCCTTCAGGTCGGTCTTCGCATCAGCGCCGAGCAGCCTGCGGCTATCGAGGATCTTCTTCATCTTACCGGGTCCTTCTGGGAAAAGCGGGTGCAAAGGTCGGTGTTCCAGGCCGATCAACCGCGTACCTTTTCATCCTTCTCTTCGAACGATGGGACCTGCATCACGGCCCAGCGGTTCCAATTGTATACCGTCGCCTGACCATTGGCCTTGGCGAACTGGAACGCATTGTGCGCGTCGGTGAACAGACGGCAACTTGTATAGTACATGCGACCATCGGTAGGGTCCCGATGGCCGCTAACCACGGCATCATGTTCCAGGGCATGTTCCAATACCCTCTCCAGCGAGGCGTGACCATCCTTCTCGGAGGGTACCTGATAGGCTGCGACAAGATCGCTCGTTACATAGGAGTTGCCTCGGACATCGTAGCTGAATCGATCCTTACGCGCGGCAATGGAACGAAGACGGTCGAGCATGAGCGTGTACGCACGGTCGGACATGGAAGGTGGCGGCATCGGTAGGCGAAGGTCCGGTGCCGCTGCGCACCGATCAAGGACCCGGCGGAGCAACCATCAACAACCGATCGTGATGATCCCTGATGACCGGGGTGCTGACCGCCCATTTCCTTAGTCCCGCACCGAATTCAGGAAACGCACCCCCACCAGTCTGTCGTAGCGCTGGGAATGGTCGGTCAGATAGACCAGCACCAAGTAATCATTCTCGGTCTGGAAATGGGAGCCTTCGATCGTTGTGAGGTCCGGAACATCACTTCCTCGGGGAAGGGTCACGAAGGTGAAGTCATAGAAGCCCTGCTTCAGCAGGAGGGTGGTCATGTACGAGGAGTTTTCCGGAGACCATTCCATTCGGAACTCCTTGCGGCATTGGAAGTCGCTAAGACCGCCGTAAACGAATACATCGTCCATCGAACGATCGCCCATGGGCAAGGCGAAGTGCACGTTCACATAATCGGCCCCCAACGGGTCGCCATCAACCAGGTCGTTGCGCACCAGGTACTTGCCGTTGAGGTCCTGCTGGTTGTCGTAGACACGGATGTTCCGCTTGGTTTCCGGTAGAATGAACGCGTCATCCACTCCGGCTCCGATCCCCGGATCGATGCGTCCGACGTTACGCGTGGCGTATCGCAAGTTCTTCAGATCGAAATTTCGGAATTCGTTCGCGCCCATGAACAGGCCTTGATCCGGATGATCGTACACGAGTTCATCGTCACGAACGAATCGTGGCTTGAAGCCGGTTCGAGCATCGTCCCACCGCATGTTCTGCAATACGGTCACATGGATGTCGCCGAACGGGTCCTGCACGTATAAACCCGGGTGGCGAATGGTGAGGTCCACTTGCTGAGCTATATCGCGCAGATCAACGTTACGGCTGGCCAAAATGCGAGCATCGATCTGTAAGGCCTGCTCGCCGACAAGGAAGCGGCGCGTCAGGACCAGATCCTCCGGATCATTGTCGCGAAAGACCTGCAGAAGGTAGTTGCCGGAACGGGTGATCCTCATGTTGCCGTTGGGAACCTCCAGTTCGTAGTGGATGAAGGGTTGCAGGGTGTTGTAGCTCTGTCGGCCTGTGGGGACATAGTCCGTCATCGCGCCTTCCAGATACTGTCCGGGCATGATGTCACTGGGCTCCCAGTCCGCTGAGCAATGCACCACCGTGTATGAGTAATTCTCGATATCCGGGCCGAGGTCGTCGAATCGCAGGACCAATGGAACAAGGTCGTCAAGGAAGGTCACGGGTGGTGCCAACTCGAAGCCGCGTTTGAACAGTTGGACGGTGTGCACCGTCGGGCTGTACGTGTGGTCCTCGTAGCGAAGCTGAACCTCTTGCCAATAGTCCGGTGGTGTTGATGCGATGGCGGGAGCGGTGCTGCCGCAACCGGAAAGCAGGAGGACCGAAAGCAATGAGGCGAAGGGGAACAGGACCGGACCGCGCAGCGCAAGGCCGTCGTGAAAAGCCATACGGGACAAGGGTTGTGGACGATGCGGCGAGGTCTTCGCCCGATCCGAAAGATAGCTACATTTGCCGCGCCATTCCAAGCGGAAATTACCAACCGTACTCATGTCCAAGAGCATCCGGATCCGCAAGGGCCTCGACATTCGCCTCAAAGGCGAAGCCGAGAAGGTCCTTGTCCAAGCCGATCCCGCGAAGGTCATCGCGATCAAACCGACCGATTTCCACGGACTCGTCCCGAAAGTATTGGTGAAGCCCGGTGCCAAGGTGCAAGCGGGCACAGCATTGTTCGCTGATAAGTACAACGAACGCGTTCTGTTCACCAGCCCTGTCAGTGGTGAGGTGGCTGATGTGGTACGTGGTGACAAACGAAAGGTGCTGGAGGTCAAAATACTCGCGGACAGCACCGTGACCTCCGAGGATCTGGGTGCTGGTGAACCGAGCGGCATGAACCGCGAGACCGTGGTCCAGAAACTGTTGAAGAGCGGGGTGTGGCCTGTGCTTCGTCAACGTCCTTTCGACATCGTGGCCGATCCGGCGATGGAACCCAAGTCGATCTTCGTCTCCTGTGTGGATACCAACCCCTTGGCACCTGACCTGGACTACGTGGTGCGTAACCACGGGGATGAATTCCAGACCGGTCTCGACGCCTTGGCGAAATTGACGAACGGCAAATTGAACTTGGTGGTCTCCTCAAAGACCACTGCTCGTGAGTTCCTCGACGCGAGGAACGTCGTCCGTCAAACAGTGGATGGACCACACCCCTCGGGAAATGTCGGCGTCCAGATCCATCATCTGGACCCTATCAACAAGGGTGAACAGGTCTGGGTTTGCGGTGTTCAGGATGTATTGATGATCGGCAGGCTCTTTCGGACAGGCAGGTATGATGCTACCCGTGTGGTGGCCGTGGCCGGCAGCGAAGCGAAGAACCCCAAGTATGTGCGTACGATCATCGGAGCTCCGGTGAGCGATCTGGTCGGAGCGGTGACCGAAGGGGTTCGAGTGATCAGCGGAAACCCGTTGACAGGGGATAATGTCGGCGCCGGTGGTCATTTGGGGTTCTACCATACGCAGGTCACATTGTTGCCGGAAGGAAATGAACCCAAGTTCTTCATCACGGAAGGTTGGGCCGCCCTCGGTTTGGATAAGTTCAGCGCCAGCCGGAGCTACCCAACGTGGTTGATGCCCGGTAAGAAGTATGCGCCGGATACGAACCAGAACGGAGAGGAGCGCGCATTCGTGATGACCGGACAGTACGAGAAGGTCTTCCCGATGGACATTTATCCCGTACTGCTCCTGAAATCCATTTTGGCCAATGATATCGACCAGATGGAGAAGCTCGGCCTGTATGAAGTAGCACCGGAGGATTTCGCCCTTTGCGAATTCGTGTGCACAAGCAAGATCGATTCGCAACGTATCGTTCGCGAAGGTCTTGATATGTTGAAGAAGGAAACCACCTAAGCCAGAACGGACGTGAACGCACTACGAAAACTGGTAGACAACCTGAAGCCGACCTTCGATAAAGGCGGCAAATTGGAGAAGTTCCATTTCGTCTTTGACGGATTGGAGACATTCCTGTTCACACCCGGGCATGCCACCACCAATGGGGCCCACATAAGGGATGGCATCGATCTTAAACGGACGATGTCCATAGTGATCATGGCCATGGTCCCGTGCCTGCTTTTCGGCATGTGGAACGTGGGGCATCAGCACTTCTTTGCGATCGGTGAATTCGTCGGTCGTGGCGAAGGTTTTTGGGACAAGTTCCTTTTCGGCGCGCTCAAGGTCCTGCCGATCGTGGTGGTGAGCTATGGGGTTGGTCTGGGTATCGAATTCATCTTCTGTACCATCAACAGGCACCCGATACAGGAAGGCTACTTGGTCAGTGGTATGCTCATCCCGTTGGTTATGCCCGTGGACGTTCCGTTGTGGATGGTGGCCATTGGAGCGGCATTCGCTGTGGTCATCGGCAAGGAAGTCTTCGGCGGTACGGGTATGAACGTGTTGAATGTGGCCCTTACGGCACGGGCCTTCCTGTTCTTCGCCTATCCGACAATGATGAGCGGCGACAAGGTTTGGGTGAACACCTGCACCGAAGAAGGCCAAAGCATCGTGGACGGGTTCAGCGGCGCCACGTCATTGGGTCATGCGGCTTCCGGGAACATGGCGGGTCTGGTATCGTTCCAGGATTCGCTCTGGGGCTTCGAGGCGGGTAGTATCGGAGAGACAAGTGCCATCGCTTGCCTCATTGGCGCGGTCATCCTGCTCATCACCGGTATCGGAAGCTGGCGTATCATGTTGTCCGTGCTTCTTGGTGGTGCCGTAATGGCGGGTATCTTCAACTGGGTTGGGCCCACACTGGACCCCACCTTCACCACTCGGGAATACATGCAGATCCCTGTGTTGCACCAACTTGTGCTCGGTGGTTTCATGTTCGGACTGGTCTTCATGGCCACTGATCCCGTAACCGCGGCGCAGACCGATACCGGTAAATGGATCTATGGGTTCTTCATCGGGATCTTCGCGATCCTGATCCGTGTGGTCAACCCGGCCTATCCTGAAGGAATGATGCTCGCCATCCTGTTCATGAACGTGATGGCCCCGCTGATCGATCACTACGTGGTGCAGGCGAACATCAAACGCCGCATGAAACGGATCACCGTACGAACCGCCTGACCAATACAGACATGGCATTCGATAAGAACAGCAATTCGTTCACCTTCATCTTCTCCACGGTACTCGTGGTGGTGGTGGGCTCCCTCTTGGCCATGACCTATCT
>JAGQVV010000094.1 GCA_020437805.1 Flavobacteriales bacterium | reverse complement strand
TAGTCGTCCGTGTTGGTCGCATCATCCTGCAGCCAGACCAAGGGGCAAGCCGCACGGGCCGGATCGATCATCATGGTACAGGTCGGTCCCCATGGGGTGAAGTTCCAGTTGTACACACCGCGCACACGAACGTTCATCAACTGGTTGGCAGGGATGTGCGGTGTGAGCGGGGTATCGCTCCAGCCATTGATCCGCAAGTGTGCGGCACGCGTGGCGCTCGCTGGGGAGAAGCCATCGCTGGTCGCGTGGGTGCGGAATCGACGGAAGCTGTACGAACCGTTCGGATCGAAGATCCAGAAGTTGTAACCATCGTTGTTCTGGTTACCGACCTGCCATTCGGCAGTGACGTTCGCATCGGCGTGGCATACCAGGTACTGGTAGTTCACCCAATCCAACTTGTCACAACCATGGTTGATCAGGTCGATATCGCCGATCGGCAGGCAGAAGCTCTGGCTGTTATTGATGGTGCTTTCGCTACCGCTGCTGAAGTTGCCGTTGTTGTCGATGATGCGACGTCCGTTGGCACCTTGCTCGCGCACTTCGTATCCACCACCGGAGGCGAATCCATCACCAGCGCTGTCATACACGTAGAGCTTGAAGCAGCCCTGTGGCAGGCAGCAGCCGGTAACGATCGGCGTGGTGATGCCGGTCGGGAAGGCCGGGACACCGCCACGGCACGCCAAGGTCGGGGTTCCTTCGTAGTAGATCTCGAAGCTGGCTTGCTCGCTACTGCCATCCGGCGTCAGGAGTTCGACCACGATGTTCTCCGTGCATGGTGTGGCCACACAGTTGCAGCTCGCATCCAGCGTACCGGGCACCACGTCGAAGCCTGTTCCGGCGTTGCAGAAGTCCCCGATCTGGCCGTACACCAAGGGGCATTCGTCACAGAAGTCAGGAATGCCATCCAGGTCGCCGTCGGTCTCCTCCACGGTGATCGTCACCTGATCGCTATTCAAGCAGGTGCCGTCGAAGTAGGTGTAGGTCAGCGTTTGTGTGCCGACGCTCGGGTCGAACACTTGGCTGCCCACTGTACCGCTCACGCCGGTACCGGTGAAGGTTCCACCAGCAGGGCTACCCACCAAGGGTACGTCCGTGCTGGCATCCAATCCGCATTGGGTCGGGTAGGTCCCTGCATCCACCACTGGAAGTGGGTTCACTGTCACGGCCACGGTACCTTCTGCGGTGCAGCCACCAGCACCCGTCACCGTTACGGTGTAGGTCTCGCTGGTCAGCATGCCCTCCGCGTTCGGGTTCGGAATGGTAGCGTCGTTCAGGTAGGTTGTTGGGCTCCAGCTCCAGGTCACGTTGATCGGGGCGAAGCGCCAAGCTTCGTTCGTAGCCGTGAACAAGGCATCGTTCCTACCCGGCACCACTGTTGCCAAGGTCCCGGTCTCGTTCTCGATACCTTGGGTCGCCGTGTTACCGCCGGTTGCGGTGATCGAGGTGTTGTGCATCTCGATCGTTCCATCCTCATATAGGATCACCTGCGCAGTCACACCTGGGGTACTGAAGTAGAAGTTCACCGCATTGAAGTTCACCACGAAACGGTTCGGGCTGGTGAGGTTGAAATAGGTGATCTGGCCCGCACTCGGGTTCAGGTCCTCCCATGCCAGTGCGATCACCGCATTCGGAGCAGCAGCATTCGGTATAGCTTGACCGTAGCTGAACGACGATGCCGGTAAGAACGAAAGGAACCCATTTGAGACGATGTTCACACTCGTGTAGTTCGTACCGTAGAACGGGAAGCTGAATCCGATCGGCGCGCTGACCTGACTGTCGTCGCTACCAGGTCCGTTGGTCCCGGTTCCGGTCACCGGCGCAAAGGCGATCGATTGCAGCGAATAGCCCGAGGCATTGTCCACCACGTTCAACTGGCTATTGCCACCCGCGCATAGCGTGGTCGGCACGGCAGTGACCGATGAGATGACCGGCGGATCGAACACATCCACCGCAACCGTAGCGGTGTTCGTGCAACCCGCAGCGCTTTCCACCGTCAGGGTATAGGTGCCTGCATTCGCAGCCGTCACCCCAACGATATCCGCAGGGTTCAGGTCCGTGCTGGCGAAACTGTTCGGACCGCTCCAGCTGAAGATGGTACCGATATCCGTGGTACCCGTCAGCGTGAGGTCCTGACCAACGCAACCCGGGGTCGCGTTCGCAGAAACTGTCGGCTGGGGTTCAGCGGTCACGGTCACCGTGGCAACACCGGTTCCACCGCAGTTGTCATTGATGGTCACGGTCCAAAGGCCCGCCACGTTCGCGTCAACCGTTGGATCTGTACCCGCAGGCGCACTGCTTGGGTCTGTCCACGCGTAGGTGTAAGGTGCTCCACCACCGTTCGGGTTGGCGGTCAAGGTCACCGTACCCGTTCCGCACAGGATCGGTGCAGCAGGGCTGATGGTCGGGTCGTTCAAAGCCAGTTGGGGGTTACCCACCAAGGTCAAGGTCTCCGTCGTACTGCAACCGTTCGGTGAGGTCACCACGGCCGTGTAGATCGTCGACCCAGAAGGAACACTCGACTCAGTGGCCGTCGCGGTCTCATTGTTGGTGCCGCTGTAGCTCGGCGCGCCAACGGTCCCACCGGAGAACACGGTGCTGTAGTTGCCGACCAATGGTGCGGATCCGCTTAGGCTAATGCCCCAAGAGGTCAAGTTACCCGTATCACCACCGGCATCGTCGCGAATGAAGAGTCTCCAGGTTCCATCCACAGGACAGCCTGATAGAGCTGCTGCAGGGATCGGAGAGCCGCCGTTCGCAGGTGCTGTGATCAGATCCAACCCTTCGGTACCGTATACCCCGGAGAATGGAGGGGTAGCGCCAACGATGTTCGGCGATGCACCGAGGGTGAGGGTGGTTCCGGTGTATCCGTTCGCGGTGGTTCCACCGTTATCCGTGGACAACTCCAAGGTTCCGCACGCACCGGGTCCAACGAGGAAGATATCCAGATCGGAGTTCCAAGTGTGTGTGATATTCAGATCAACTGATACCGAGGTGCTGGCATCCACCGTGGCCCCAGTACCCGACAATGCCAAGTCGCTGAACACACCATTGGTGTTGCTGTCCGGGATGGGTACGGAGATCGCGCCACTGCTGTTGGTGGCGTTGAACGACTCTACCAACGGTCCAGCGACTGCCACCAGATCCGTGGATGCACCTTCGCATGCCGGGTTATCCACCGCACTGAAGGCGACGGTCGGGAAGGTGGTTCCCACCTGCACATCGATGCTGGCCTGGTTGGTGCAACCGTTCAGATCCACATCAAGCACATAGGTGCCTTCTTCGGCCGCGGTGGCCGATGCGGTCACCTGCGGTGCAAGTTCCGTGCTGGTGAATCCATTCGGTCCGCTCCAACTGAAGGTCGCACCATCGCTGGTGGCGTTCAGCACCAAGGCCTCTCCGATGCACACCGATGAGAATCCGATGGAAGCGGTGGGTTCGGGCTGGGCGACCACGGTCACCGTGGCCTGACCTGTTCCGCCGCATCCGTCAATGATATCAACGGTCCACACACCACCGATCGAGGCATCCACGCTCGGATCCGTTCCGGCAGGATCGCTGTTCGGGTCGGTCCATGCGTAGGTGTACGGGGCTCCACCACCGTTCGGGGTGGCCGTCAAGGTCACGCTTCCGGTTCCGCAGAAGAACGGTGCGAGCGGCGCGATCGTGGGATCACCGGCTTGCAGTTGCGGGTTACCGATCACATCCACGTTGGCCGTTGTAGGGCAGCCGTTCGGTCCGCTTACCACGGCGGTGTAACTGTTCGTTCCCGCAAGGATGGCGTTCACGGTTCCAGTGGCAATGTGGTCATTAGGACCGGAATAGACAGGTGGGTCGATCGTGGTAGGACCGCTGAAGACCGTGCTGTAATTGCCGGTAACAGTGATGCCACCGGAAATGGTCACGCTCCAATCATCGAGTGTACCCACATCTCCACCTGCATCATCCGTGATCTGCAAGGTCCATGTTCCATCCACAGGGCAACCAGCGAGTGAGGCGATCGTGCCTTCGGTTCCATACACGCCAGTGAAAGGAGCAGTTCCCCCTGTCACTGGACCGTTGGCCGCTGGGCCGGTGGTCAAGGTCGTTCCTGTGAAGTTGTCACCACCACCACCAACGTCAGTGGCGAGTTCCAAGGTGCCACAGGATGCTGGACCTATCAAGAACATATCCAGGTCAGCATCAAAGGTGTGGGTGATGTTCAACCCCACGGATACGACCGTCCCTGCATCGATGGTCACTCCAGTGCCACTAACCGCAAGGGTTGTAGAAACGGGAGGAAGCGTGTTGTTGATCGCCAATCCCAAATTGGAACCGCTACTGGCGTTTCCAGAGTATGAACTGGTGAACGGACCCACGTCGATGACCATATCCGCTGTTCCGTTCTCACAAGCCGGTGTCGGGTCCACCGTGAAGGAGTTCACGACCGGTGCGGTATCCACGAGCACGGCGGTGGTTCCGTTCGATGCGCAAGCACCGTTGGTCACCGTCAAGGTATAGGTGCCATTGGCCGCCGTGGTGGCACTCGTGATGCTCGGGTTCTGTTCCGTGC
>JAGQVV010000093.1:5904-12384 GCA_020437805.1 Flavobacteriales bacterium | reverse complement strand
GCCGTTACCCACGGCGAAGCTCAACTGGCCGGAGCCACCGCAACGCAGCGCATAACCCAGGTTCGGGCCCTCCTTGTTGACGATGCTGCCTTGGAAGGTGCTCGTGCGGAAGGCCGTCGGGTAGATCCAGGCCTCCACGGTGATGGCCGAGCCCGTGATGCTGATGGAAGCATCGGTCCCGCATTCCACGCGGTCGTTGGTGCCATCGAAGTGCAGTGCGTTCTGCCCGATGAAATCGGCAGGAGGTGCGCTGACACAGAAATCGAAAGTGGCTCCGGAGAGCGCGCCGCTCGTATTGAACACACGTACCAGAATGGTCTCACCGATCGTGACGCCGGAGAGGATCATGCTGCCTGTTGTGCTGCAAGCAAAGTCCACAGGTACCGGCGTCGCACAAGGCGTACGGTAGGCCGCCATGGTCATTCCCGTTGCCGGGCTTACGTTCTGCAATTGTATGAGGTGCACGTTCGCGGTCGTCTCGAACTGGTACCACAGATCGCGGTTCGGCGTACCTCCACAGTTGTTGGTGATACCGGCAGTAGCCGTCGCGAGCCCGAGATCACCCGGTACGGTCTGCACACAGGTGTAATCCGGGTTGACAGGTGCGACACGCGCATCGCAAGGCTCGTCGTTCGGGCAAGCCGTGTATGGCGCCGTGGCCGGCGTCAGGATCAAGTTACACGCGTCGTCAGTTTCGTGACCGAGCGTCACATTGACCACGGTTCCCAAGGGATAAGGGCCTAGTACAACAGGCAGGGGATCAACGAATACCCAATGGAAGATCGTATCCGCAGGTGCAGCTCCCACTTGGTAGATGATGTACACGGTATCCTGCGGGTTGAAGAACTGCGTGCCTCCGTCGAACACTTGTACATCCACCGTGAAGTCAAGCGTATTGCAGTCGACGGTGACATCATAGAAACCGAATGGAGCGGTGCAATCCGTAGGGGTGCACTGTACGGTCCACTGGAGTTGGTTGGCAAGAAGGGCATCCTCGCAACTCACGGAACCATCCGTGACGAACTCAATGAACAAGGAGTCCTGCGTGGTGGTGAAGGTTTGCCCTGCGATGCTTCCTCCGAAGTTACCGCCGCCCAATGCGGGCGCCAAGTTGTTCGGACCATCGTAGATGTTCACCGCATCAGCCAGGTCGATATCACCTTGGCTGAAGTTGATGGTGATGGTCTGCCCAGGAATGGAGGTGGCATAGAGGTAGGTGCGTGTTTCGTTGTTGCCGTAGCAGAACGCCTCGTTCGTAGTGGCCGCACAGTTGATCACGACAGGGCAGCCCGAGTAGAAGGTGCCCAGTTCGAAATCGCATTCGGTGTTGCTCTCATGCAGGAGCGTCACCACCACCTCGTCGGTAGCGGCGAAGGGTCCGAGCGGAGCGGCAGGACCGGTCGGCAGACCTGTGATCGGCGAACCGGCACCCGGGGCGCCGTTCACCGTCCAGCTCAAACCAGCGGTGCTGCCGGTGCCTGTGCTGGTGATGTTCACGTCCACACTGAACTGGTTGTTACCGCAGTCCGGCGAAGGGGTTGCGGTAGCCGTTGGCGGCGGATCGGCGGTCACCAGCACCGAGCTCTGCACGGAACAAACCCCTACGGTAGCTGTTACTGTGAAGGTGGTGTTGCCCGGCACGTTGCTCGCGATCGGGTTGGCGATGGTGGCATCGTTCAACAAGGCGGCATTGTCCCAGAGGTAGGCCGGAGCGTTCGCGGTGAACCGATACGCATCGTTGGTAGCCGTCCAGATCGCATTGCTACGTCCAGGGCTCGATGTTGCGACGGTTCCGCCAGCATTCTCGACACCTTGTGTCGAAAGGTCAAAGGCTCCCATCGTAATGCTCGTACTGACAATGTCAATTGTTCCGTCTTCGTAAAGGATGATCTGTCCCGTCACCGAACCTCCGCCGCTCAGGTAAGCCACGTTGTTGAAATCCACAACAAAGCGGTTCGGAGCGGCCAAGTTGAAGTAGGTGATCTGACCAGCGCTGGCAGTGAGGTCTTCCCATGCCAATGCTACCTGGTCATTGATCACATCATTCGAGGGGATCGGATTGCCGGTGCAACAGCCGCTTCCGGCTGCTAGATTGAAGGTGATGAAACCATTCGTGCTGATCCTGACATCCGTGTACGTATTCCCAAAGAACTGGAAAGGGAATCCGATGGGAGCATTGGCTACGGCATCATCCCCACTTGGGCCGTTCGATCCCGTTCCGGACACAGGTGCATAAGCGATCGGCGCCACCGAGTAGCCCGGGACGGTCGCGGAAATGCTCAGTTGTGTGCTACCCCCAGCGCAGATCGGATCAGGCGTGGCTGAAGCCGCTTCCGTGATCGTTGGTGCATCGTTCACGACAACGGACACCGTGCTCTCGGCGGATACGCAGTTGGCCGGAGCGGCCGAGGTCACCGTGAAGCTGTACGTACCGCCTGCGGCGGCAGTGATCGTCGGGATCAAGGGGTCCTGCGCACCGCTGGTGAAGGAGTTGGGTCCGTTCCACTCGAACAAGGCACCCGGACCGGCGTCCGTCTGTCCGGTGAGTTGGAGGTTCTGTCCGAGGCAAGCCGGGTCCGCCAAGGCTGCTGCCGTGGGGGTGGCATCCTCGATCACCGTTACCGAATTGGTGGCCGGTGCACCCAAGCACGCATCGGTGATCTGCACGGACCACAGTCCAGGGATGTTGGCGACCTGGGTCGGATCCGTTCCTGCAGCAACGCTGTTCGGGTCGGTCCATTGGTAGGAGAATGGTCCACCTCCGTCGATCGGGGCGGCGGTCAATAGGACCGAACCACCGGAGCAATAACGCGGTGAGGCCGGAGTGAGTGTTACACCGGAGATCGCAGGGTTCACCGTTACGGTCACGTTGCCCTGTGCTGAACAGGTGCCATTGCTAACCGTAACCGTGTAGGCTTGTGTTGCCGCTACGTTCGATGCCGTGGGGCTGTTCAGGTTCGGGTCATCCAGGTAGGTGGATGGGGTCCAGAGGGCACTGAGCGTTGCGGCAGGGGGGGTGAAGGTGTAAACGGTTCCTGCACCAGGCCAACCGGTTACGGCATTGTTACGCGTGGCTGAACTTGAGGAGCTAGGTGGTGTGACGCTTATGAAGTTGGCCACGTCGGCACCAGCAATTGCGATGGTGGCACTACCTGAGCTACCTGCGCTCGCTCCGTACCGGAATTCGATCACATTGCTTCCTTCGTAGAGCCAGATCTGCATGACACCTGGGCTGCCGAATGAAATATTCAGATCGTAGTGGATGACCCGGATCCTGTTCGGTGCCGTACCTACCAGAACCGTCGAAAGCGAGTTTGCGCTATGATCATCCCACAAGGGGTGCAGGGTGCTGGTCAAGAAAGCGGTTGTGTTGCTGTATGCAGGGAAGCCAGCACCGACAACTCCATCCAGCCTCGCGCTTCCATTGGAATTGGCCGAGAAAGTCGTGTAAGGAGCAGCCTCGTAGTAGAAATCGAAACCAATGTTGGTGATCGCTGATTGCGCATCGTCACCGGAAACACCGAGATCTGTTGCACCGACCATGGGATCCAATGTTCCACCAGTGGTGGAGGCGAAGCTGTAAAGGTTTGCCGAAGAACTGGCAGGGTCACTTGCGCTTACGCTAAGGACAGAGGTTCCGTTGGCGCAGATCGGGTTCGGTGAGGCAGAGACCGAGTTCACCACCGGTGTGGTGTTCACGGTCATGGTCACTGTGGCCGTGGCAGGGCAACCTGCTGCAGAGGTACCAGTTACGGTGTAGGTCCGGGTGGTCGCTGCTGCGGTAAAGGTCACCGGGTTGCCGGAGGCCATGTCAAGATCCGTTGCAGGAGCCCATGTATAGGTATCGGCGCCTGTAGCGGTCAAGGTCGACTGGTCGCCTGCGCAGAAAGGCCCGGTCGGGGAAGCGCTCACATTGACTGTAGGTACGGGGTTGACTTCCAGGGTGATCGGCGTGGAGGTATTGTTCAGCCCGCTGCTCGTGCACACGACCACGCACTGGAAACTCTCGGTTTGCGACAGCGGTCCGACGGTTTGTGTAGGGTCGCTGGTGCCGAAGTTCGTCCACGGTGCACCACCGGTAAGGCTACGTTGCCATTGATAGGTAACCCCGAGTCCTGGTGTGAAACCTGACAACGAAAGGACACTTGACGCCAAGGTGCCACAACCGTTCGTAACACTAGCTTGGGTGTTCCCGGGTGTAGGGGTGCCTGTACATGGATCGGCGCTATACGTGATCCTGGCATTGTACATGCGCGTGGGAACAGACCACGAAGATTGGGTTCCTGGAATCGCCGAACCACTTGAGGTGCCGATGGCCTGGGAAGGAGTTGCAGCGGTATAGACCCAACTGAACGCTCCAGTGCTCGGATTTCCAGCACCAGGATTGATGGCCCAGTCGGAGAATACCATGATGGAGTTTCCACCATAGCTGAATGGCGTGCTCAGCGTCAGATCCCAGAAGCCGCTGGCGGCGGGTGGTACTTCCGCTCCATTGGAATATACGAGAGTTGCGCCAGCGATCATTGCATCCCAAGAAGTGCCACTGGCCAAGGAAGTCGCCGCGGTGTTCAACATGTACACATTGAACGTGGCTGTACGGCCTGCTGAGAGCGTGTTCGCGTCATTCTTCTGCCACCCGAATTGAGTGATCTGGGCCCCAGCCGGCATACCGGTCAGGTCTGCGGCGCGATACAAATGCACACTACGCGAAAAGTTGAACGTACTCCCCGCACTCGAACGGTAGATCGGATTTCCATTCGTGCCACCCGTGGCATTGGACGTACCCGTTCCGACCGTGATGGTCTGGGCATTGGCGAACGGCACCATCAGGCAAGCCACTACTGCTCCCCAAAGGGCCAGTGGTCGCCACCACGACGTGCGCCGCGTTCGCGTTGGACTGGTGTTCAGTGTATTCATCGGGACGGGTTTTGGTTTTGTAGGGAAGGGATACGGGGTTACAGGTCGCAACATGGCCGTTGAGGAACGTTGGCACAAGTGGTCGTGAACAACAATGGCATGGGTCTTGCGACCGCGGTGCCATCGGTGTTCAGGATCTCGACGAATGGTTGCATTCCGGCCATGGAGCGCAGCCAAAGTAGGATCTGTGATATTGCAATACAAGAAGAAAATACTTTTCAACAGGAGGCAACTGATCTCGAAAGCTGCGTACGCGTGATCGATCAAGCGGCCGGGCCGTTGTGCGCCAACGCTAGCGAGCATCCGGAAAGCCCCGTCGATCCAATGGTTCCGACCATTTTGAACAAGGAGGCCGTTGAGCACATCCGATCCACTAGGACCACTTCCCGCGTTCCAAGGAGGTTGAAAATAATCGAGAAGCCCCGCTCCGGATGTCCGGAACGGGGCTTCCCCTTGGTTGCTGTTTCCCTTACGGCTGGATCACCAGGCGCTCGGTAAAGGCCTTGTCACCTGCCGTGATGTTCACCATGTACATGCCTCCGGCGAGGTCGCCGTTCAGGTCCATGGTGGTGTTCAAGTAGCCATCCTGTACCGCGATCGTACGTGCGATCACGCGCTTGCCGGTCAGGTCGTAGATGTCCACGCTCACCGTGCTGAGCTCAGGGGCCAGCTCGGTCAGGGAGATGAACAGCTGCTCGCCGTTGTTCGGGTTCGGGTACATGGTGAAGGTACCGTTGCCCTGCGTAGCGATGCTGCTGCTCTCCGTAGCGAGGGTGATCACGCTGCCGATCGTTACGTCGCAGGTCCGTCCCCAGTTCGTTACGGGGTTCGGGTCGCAGTCCGGGCTCGGGCTGTCCACGCACCAGGTGGCACCTTGGTCCTTGCTCACACGCACCTCCACCTCGTAGGTCTTGGGGGCCTCCAACTGTGGTCCCGAAGCAGCGCTCCAGTTCAGGTAGAGGGTCGGGCTGGTCTGTGGTGGGCGCACGATGCACACGCCTTCACCCGGAATGCGGAAGCGGAACTGGTAGCGCACACCGGTACCGCCGGCCAAGGGCGCAGGCTGGAACTGCGGTGGTTTCGCGGTCAGCTTGTTCGCTCCACCGTTCGGGCCACCGAAGTTGCGGGTCACGCCACAACTGTAGTCGCTGGTATTGGCAGGGTCATCCTGCAACCAGACCATCGGGCAGCTCGCGGCCACCGGGTCGATCATCATGGTGCAGGTCGGGCCCCACTCGGTGAAGTTCCAGTTGTACACACCGCGCACACGCACGTTCAGCAACACACCCGTTGGGATGTGCGGGGTAAGCGGCGTGTTGTTCCACCCATTGATCTTGATGCGGGCAGCACGGGTAGCGCTTGCTGGCGAGAAGCCATCGCTCACGGCGTGCGTATGGAAACGACGGAAGCTATAGCCGCCGTTCGGATCGAAGATCCAGAAGTTGTAACCGTCGTTGTTCTGGTTGCCCACTTGCCACTCGGCACTGACCAAGGGCTCTTCATGGCACACCAAGTACTGGTAGTTCACCCAGTCCATCTTGTCGCAGTTGCTGTAGATCAGGC
>JAGQVV010000093.1:0-5862 GCA_020437805.1 Flavobacteriales bacterium | reverse complement strand
CGTTGGCGATCGCGCTGGTACCGGTGATGGAGTTGCCGGTGTTGTCGATGATACGACGGCCGTTCATGCCGCTCTCACGCAACTCGTAACCGGTGATGCCGTCGCCGGCAGGGTCGGTCACGCTCAGGCGGTAGCAACCGTCAGGCAGGCAGATCGCCTGGGTGCCGATGCTGTTGGCCGGGAACGCGTTGGTCCCGCTCACCACCACGACACTCCCGGTCTCGTCCTCGATCTCCCAGGTCACTCCACCAGGGTTGGCGTCGTTCTGGAACTCCAGGTTCAGGCCGTTCTCGGTGCAGGCTGGGTTGAAGTCGCCGCAGGTCACGGAGAGCTCGAACACACCTTGGGGGCTGCCGAAGATGCTGCCGGTCACATAGATGTAATAAAGCTGTCCAGCGGTCGCGTCCCAGGTCTTGGTGCTCAGCAGGCCGTTGAAGGAGCAGCCTCCCACAGCATCATCATTACCCTCCACGCATGTCAGCGTTATGCAATCTTCGGTGGTGCCGATCCAGATCTGGGTATCGAAGGTCGTGGTGCCGTTGCACGTGCTGGCGGTCATCGGACCATCCCAGCCCATTACGGTGTACCACACCCCGGGGGCGGTCTGTGTTCCGGTGTAATCGGTGAAGGTCCCCGTGTTCACACCACAATCTCCGGTCGGTTGGTTCGTGTTCGTACCGTTCACCGTGGTTCCGAAGACCGTGCTGTTGCAGCTCATCATGATCGCATCTTCGCACAAGTCGTTCGCCGGTGGGCAGGTGTAGGTGTTGTTGTTGTACGTCAGGTCGCAATCACTGTCGGATTCGTGCGCGACGGTGATATCCACATCGTCCCCGTTGGAGAACCCGGTGAGGTTCGTGGTTCCCGTCGTGCTCACCACGATCGGGGTTTGAGGGACGCTATTGACGCTGTAGTTGATCGTGGCGCTGGAACCGCTGCCGAAGCCATCGATCTGGACATCCACGCCGAAACCACCTGGGCAGGCAGGCACTACATCCACGCTCGCCACATCAGGCGGTGCACAGGTGAGGCAATTGAGGTCCCAATCCCAAGGCAGTCCGCTGGAGCAGTTGACGCTGAAATCCGAGTCGAAGTCCATGAAGATGTTGCCGCTCGATGCGGTCACGGAAACGCCGGTCAGGTCATTACCCACGAAACCAGCGTCGTAGGAGTCGAACAACAAGGCGCCGCTGTTATCGGTGCCGTCGTAGATCCGCAGTCGGTCGCAGCAGTTCTCAATGTAGCCGGCATTGAACGAAAGGGCCAACGGGAAGGCTGCCGAAGCGGCATAGTTCCATTCCTGGAGGTCGTTGTCCACATAGCAATACGTTTCGTTCGTGGTCGAACCACAGGTCACGATCGTGGGGCAATTGGCGCTCAAGTAGTTGAACGTGCCCAAGGCCACATCACATGCATCATCCAATTCGTGCTCCATGGTCAATGTAGCCGGCGAATCCATTGTGTACGGACCCATCACGTACGGATTTCCGCCCATGTTGGTCCCGTCCACTGCTGCGTATTCGGTACCCAGCAGGTCGCTCACCAAGTTCACGGTGGCACCATCTCCAGTGCCTGTCACAGTTACCTCCACTGTATAGGTACCAGCACCGCAATCAGCGATCTCCATACTGGTGCTCGCGGTGGGCGCCGAGCACAGGAGTGGGGTCGCAGTGAGCAACAGGTCATAACTGGTAACACAGTTAGGTGTTGGCCATGTCGTAACATATACGTGTACCGTGGTCGAAGCTGGCACACCAACTGCCGTGAACGTCCGAGGACCAGTACCGCTATTTCCAACGAAACCTAGGCAAGTGGCCCCAGGGTCGTTACAGGTACCGGAGATCATGGACAGACCAGAATAAGTTCCAACAACGCTTGTCATTGAAACGGTAATGTCCTCTGCAGTTCCTCCTGTGGTGTAGGAGTAGACCATGGCCTCCGCAGGTGCGTCCGAATCATATGTGGTGCTACATGCATTATCCGGCAATTGAACACCAGAGCCACATGAGGTTTCACTAAAAAGAGGCACGCCGCTGGTGAGCGCTACCGGAGCGTCACACGATCCAGGGACCGGTGGGCAATCACCCGGGCAAGTTGCGAAGGTTTCAGCTCCATTGCAGATCAGGTCTCCACAAAATGGTGCAGCGGACACATCCACATCATCCACACGCCAAGAATCACCATCGTCATTCGAGTTGACGAATGCGATGTAGATCGGCGTTCCAACATATGCTGCGAGAGAGACCGATCGCAACGTGAAAGAAGTAAATGTGGGGGTTTCGCCTCTGGTCCAGAGTGTCGTTGAGAACCCTGCGACATCCGGGGTCGTGGTTGAAACCATCACGGAGAAGGTTGAACCGTAGTCGGGTGAGAATGCCTCTCGTTCCCAAAAGGACAACTCGTCTCCGGCACCAGGGGTGAATTGAGGCGTTACCAGATAGTCTACATTGGTCGCCCCTGCAACAGAGTAGCGTATCTGTGCGGCACCGGGTGCAGAATTCGTAGGGCTGGTAATACGCACCCATTGTTGGCTTGCATCAGGACCGGTCTCGAATGTCGTCCACCCAGTTGGTGGGAATGTGGCTCCCGTGAAGCTTTCAGGGAACTGCGCTTGCGCTTGGGGTCCGAAAGCGAATAGGCTCAAAGCCAAAGCGGCAAATGGGGTTGCCCACCGCGACGTTCGCCGCCACAGTGGTTTGGGGTTTCGTGTATTCATCATCTATGGGTTATTGGTTTTAGGTTTCAGGGAATGGCCACAAGGGCCTTGGGAATAGGGTCGGTCATTGCACGGTCAGGGTGGTCCGGCACGCACCGGCCCTGCTTCGTATGAATGCGGGATGGGACGGATGGTGCTGTGCACTTGCTTCATACGAACTGAACGGTCATCAAGGCCTTTGAACAAGCTTCGTAAAGCGGTTGTCGATGCCGTTTCATCGCTCAATGTAGATAACTCGTCGAACATGAGCATGAAATTGTGAAAAAAAGATGAAAATGGTATGAACGCACACGAATGGGATAAACCCTTGAAGACGAAGGATGCGGGAAAGGTTGCCTTAACAGGCGCTGGATCACCGGCTCGGAATGCCGGACATGGGCCCGATCCTTATGCTCGAGGAGCTTCCGCCTTGTTCAGCAGCACCGTGAACACGGTGCCTTCTTCGGCCGATGCGTCCATCTGGATCTCGCCGCCGTGCGCCTCCACGACCCGCAGCGCCAAGGCAAGTCCGATGCCGTGACCGGGCCGGCCTTTACTGTTCCGGGAGCGATGGAAGGGGAGGAAAATGCGTTCCCGGTCCTCTTCCGGAATACGGGCGCCACGGCTTGTAAGCGAAAGGATGACCCGTGGTCCAGTGCCGTTCAAATGGACGAACACCGCTCCATCGGGAGCGTATTTGCAACCGTTCTCCACCAGGTTCATCAAGGCGCTGCGCAACAAGGTCACATTACCATGTACGGTGAGGTCCGATCCGTCCTCCACCTCCTGCATGGTGACATGGATCCGATACGCGGGTTCGGCACGGATCGATCCCGAGCGCACGGTCCAGAGCAATTCGTCCAAGCGCACGGGACCGAACGGGATGTTGGCAATGGGCGAATCCATTTGGGCAAGAAGCAGGAGCTGGTCACAGAGTCGGCTTAGGCCCTGCACATCCTCCAGAATGGAAGTGATCGTCCGCTGGTATTCGGCGGGATCGCGATCCTTCAATAAAAGCACGTCAAGCTGCCCGGTGATCACGGTCAACGGGGTGCGGAGCTCGTGCGAGGCATTCGCGATGAAATCGCGTTGTGCATTGAAGGCGCGCTCGAGCCGATCCAATGATCCATTGAACGCCGTTGCCAGGTCCCCGAGTTCATCATGCTTGTTCCGCACCGCAAGGCGGCGTGTGAGGTCGGTTGCTTCGATCTCGCGTATGCCGCTGACAAGGGTGTTCAGCGGGGTCAATGCGCGCTTGGCAAAAGCCCTGCCGACAAAGAAGAGTAGGACCAGCCCGACCAGGAAGATGATCAACATGACCTTCAACTGGTACTCCACCTTTCGCCGACCGTACACATCCCTTCCTGAGACGCTTACCAAAAGGTCCTGGCCATCGATCCGCACGGAGAATGCTTCCATTTCGGTGAGGCCGTCGGTCATGGACATCGACCCCTGCGCCCTGATACGATCGCGTAGAGCTGCATCAAATGGTGGGATGGTTCCGCCACCTGCTGTTTGATGGATCAAGCTGTCATGCTGATCGAAAATGCGGATGTTCTCTTCGGGAATGCGCACAGCGATGTGCCGTTCAAGCACGTGGAACGGGCCGACCGCTTTGCCGGTGGGCTGGACCATTGACCCCGCAATGAACAGGCCCCGTTTGTGCAAGCGTTCCTTGAATTCGGCCTGCCTGAACGCTGATGCGGATCGATGCAGGATGAGGAATGCGAAACCCAGTACGAGAGCGGCCAGAAGCAGGAACTGCAGGGTGAGCCGGGTCCGGACCGTCATTGTCCGTTGCTCAGGATGTAGCCATGCCCCACTTTGGTGCGGATCAGTTTGGTCCCGAAATCCCGGTCCACTTTTCGCCGAAGCAATTTCACATAGGCCTCCACCATGTTGGTACCCGTGTCGAAGGCGATATCCCAGACCTTTTCGCTGATCATGGCCCGGGTCAGAACGCGGTTCGGGTTTCGCATCAGGTATTCGAGCAAGGCGAACTCCTTCACGGTCAAGGGGATCCGTTTCCCGTTCCGGACAGCCTCCTTTCGCGGAACGTCGAGCTCGAGATCGTCGTAGCGCAAGAGTTCCGTTGCCGGTGGTGGGCTGGGGCCACGGCGGCGGAGCAAGGAGCGGATCCTTGCCAAGAGTTCCTGGAATTTGAAGGGTTTGACGAGGTAATCATCCGCCCCGGCATCCAATCCGATGACCTTGTCCTCCGTGGTGCCCAGTGCGGTCAGGAGCAGTATCGGCATATTCCCGCCGGCACGTTGGATGGCCCGGCAGGTTTCCAAACCGTCCGCATCGGGTAGGATACGGTCCAGTAGGATCAGGTCCGGCACAAGCTCCTTGACCATACGTTGCGCACTGGCATGGTCGGTGGCGATGGATACCGTATAGCCGGATTCCTTCAGCCCTTGCTGCAGGAACTCGGCCACTTTGGGTTCATCTTCGACCACCAGGATGCGCATGCCCAAATCTACTTGAGGTTCACCAATGAAAAGGGGCCGGCCTATTCAGGCCGGCCCCTTTCTTTTCAGGATCGATCGGTACGCTGGGGTAGCTTACTTCTGGATCACCAGACGCTCGGTGTAGGTCTTGTCACCAGCGGTGATGTTGACCATGTAGAGGCCGGATGCAACCTCGCCGTTGAGGTCCATGGAAGTGTTGATGTAGCCATCCTGTACCGCGATCGTGCGGGCCGTGATGCGCTTACCGGTCAGGTCGTAGATGTCCACGCTTACCGTGCTCAGCTCAGGGGCCAGCTCGGTGAGGTTGATGAACAGCTGCTCGCCGTTGTTCGGGTTCGGGTACATGGTGAAGGTACCGTTGCCTTGCGTAGCGATGCTGCTGCTCTCACCAGCGAGGGTGATCACCGCGCCGATCGTCACGTCGCAGGTCCGTCCCCAGTTCGTTACAGGGCTTGGGTCGCAGGCAGGGCTCGGAGCGTCAATGCACCAGGTGGCGCCTTGGTCCTTGCTGGCACGCACCTCCACCTCGTAGGTCTTGCTGGCCTCCAACTGTGGTCCTGAAGCAGCGCTCCAGTTCAGGTAGAGGGTCGGGCTGGTCTGTGGTGGGCGCACGATACACACACCTTCACCCGGGATGCGGAAGCGGAACTGGTAACGCACACCGGTACCGCCGGCCAAGGGCGCAGGCTGGAACTG
>JAGQVV010000092.1 GCA_020437805.1 Flavobacteriales bacterium | reverse complement strand
GCGAACGTGGCAACGGCAACAACAAGGTGACCGTGGAGCAGCAGGAACTGGACCTGAAGGCCAGTGTGAAGGCGTTGGGCATCGATACGGGCGATCTTACACTGAGCGATGCCATGGCGGACCTGGTGCCCAAGAAATTCCGCGAGGATGATGTGATCGCGCGCAAAGGCTACATGTTGAAGGTGGCCGATGCCGAAATGGTGCGCAAGGTCTTCATGGAACTGGACCGCCTGCAGATCGAGGATGCGTTCATCCATCACGTTTCCCACTCCAAGGAAGTGGAGTACCGCCGTGCGATGCGCATAGAGGCCATCACTGACGCCAAGGACAGGGCGGACTACATGTTGGCCGCAATTGGGGAACGGACCGGCCCGGCCTTGGAGGTGATCGAAACTCCGGTGGAGCGCAAGCGTCCAGGTGCGAGTGGAGCGTTCGATCGGATCTACGGTGGCACCACCAGCAAAAGGCTAGTAGAGCTGAATGACAACTATAGAGCGCTGGATGTCGGGTTCTCGCGCATCACCATTTCCGCCCACGTGGGCTGCGTGTTCGCGATCGCCCCGGAGTGATGCGTGCAGCCGGTTGCGGGTCCGTGCCAACACCGATCGGCCGGTCCCGCTACGGCACGAAGCGCTCAAATAGCCCGTCCATGAAACGGTATGCACCGGCATTCTGCGAACCCACCCAAATGCCGCCCTGTTGGTCCTTGTAGCTGCTGAAGAGCGTAACCTCCTTATCGTCATCAACGATCGGGTAGTGCTGTACGCCTGATGCGCTACTCCGCCAGATACCATCAACATAGGTCACCAACCACAGGTCGCCGTTGTCGGCTTCGGTCATGGATTGGAAGTATGGTTCGAACCCATCCGGATAGCCGCTGATGCCCGCTTCCTTGGTGTAGTTCATCCGGCTGGTGCCGTTCACCACCGTGCTGCCCGGCAGGATCGTATAGCGGTCCTTCGTGGTGCAGAACCAGAAGTGACCATCCTTGTCCTCCAGGATGGAGCGGATGCCGAAAGCCCCTCCGCTGGGTGTTTCCGTAAGCTCTTGCTCGTAGAGCCAGGTGGGCCTGCTCCCATCGAAGTGGCACACGCCCACCGAGGAGGTGCCGAACCACAGGTGCCCCTTGCTGTCGGTGTAGATGGAGTAGATGCCGTAGGGCTCGAAGGATGCGTTCGGATACAACGCGCGGAAGTTGTCCTCGTCATCGGTCTTCGGGAAGGGTACGTGGAACAGCGTGCGGCCATCGTAGCGGTATGGGCCCTTGCTCTCCCAACCCATGCGGAACCAGAGGTCATCCGGATGCAGCTCCCACTTGCCATGGCCTTTGTCGCTCACCTCCAGTGTCACGAACCGCGTTCCATCGAAGTAGCAGATCCCTTCGGTGGTATCGAAGTAGATGTTCCCGTGCTTGTCCTCCTGTATCCCCAGCACGGCGTTGCTGCACAGGCCATCCTTTGTGCCGTAACGGATCAATGTGGTTCCATCGTACCTGTACACGCCTTGCTCGTCACCGCCGAACCACATGTTGCCCTGTGCATCCTGGAAAATGGTCATCACCGCGCCATCCAAGCGGGTCACCGTGTCGCCCAGCATCGGGACGGGTTCCCCAACCGTGTCAGGCTTGCCGTGGCCGCTGCAGGAGTTGAGCAGGAGGAAGGAGAGGATCAGGACGAGGAGGTCGGAACGCATGACTGTAAATAGACGACACATTGGGGGAGTTGATCTCCGCTGGGGACGGATAGTTCCATGTTCCAACATCCTTTTCGCAAGACCGAACGATCGCCTATATTATCGTCCGCACCTTGACGATATTACTGACATGCTACACTCTTTGCCCCATCAAACGCTTTCGTACGCGGCCGTGCAGGCCGAATGGACCAACACCCTGGACCGCATCCAACAGCGCTGCCTTGTGCAACGTGCCGCCGAAGTCGTACGGCCTGATAAGTTCGCCTACATCACATTGGACCATGACCATGAGCACATGGTGGCCGACATTGAACGCATCCTGTTCCAGAACCTCTTGCTGCGCCCTTTGCACCGCATCGTGGACCGCGGCACCATCGAGTTCCAAGCGGACTGGCTCTGGCATTGGCGTCAAAGTGTCCCGTGGCACTGCGAACGCAGCAGTAGCGTGAACCGACTCTTCCCCGATGCGCCCGAACGCATGTACATCTACCGGTACAACTTGCTGTTGGTGGAGTGAGGGCTACGACGCGAACCACCGGAGTACGGGTGGGTCGAATGGCACAGAGGCTACTTGATCCAGCCGCGTTGAATGCTGTCCAAGACCAGCGAGTCATTCCGGTGGATCACGGCTCGGGCGCGTACGATGCTATCCACAAGGTGGTTCTTTCGTTCGAATTCAGGACTTGCGCATTCCACACTGCAAAAGATCCTGTCGAGAAAGCCCATTGCGATATCGCTGGTCGGAACCCCTTCCTGCGCTGCCTTTAAAGTAAGGGGCATGATCTCGTAAGGCACTTCGTCAAAGTGGAGCGCATCGAATGCGGTAGCACGCTGTGTTGCGACCACGAATGCCTTGTCCAGGTCGGATAGGAGCTTTCCATCCGTGGCACAGTGGTATTCGCTCGGTCCGCAACCGGCCGTTGCCACCAACAAGGCCAAGATCGCACAGGTCTTACGCATCTGGTGAAGCTGGAGTGGCTCTGTTCTAACGCTGTCGAGCAGGGGTATGGGTTCCGGGGAAAGGAGAGCCTTGGCTCACTCCACCACCACCCGAAGGGGGGCTTCGTTCCCTGCTTCCAGCACATGCATGCCCGGCGCCAATTCGCGGATATCCACAGTGGCAGTGGTGGTTTGGAACATGCCTTGGAGTACCACGCGCCCTTGTGCATCCAGCAGGCGGTACGGCGCACCGACCCGTGCTCCCGCTAGGTACAGCACCCCTTTGGCAGGTTGTGGATAGACGCGCATACCCCCGTCAGAGGCCTCTTGCATGCCCACGGATCCGAAGTAGAAGGGTTCGCTTTCTGCCGTGCAACCATTCGCATCCGTTGCAAGCATACTGTAATCACCGTTCATGGCCGGTACCAATGTCTGCTCCGTTGCTCCCGGGATCTCCTCACCATCCAGGTACCATTGGTAACTGGTAGCGGCAGTGCTGGTTAGTGCCATATCGCCCCAGGTTATGCTTGGTGGGGTGGCGGCGGGCACCACGGTGATGGCCACTTCGGCAACCCCCGTGCATCCATACAGGTCGGTACCCGCGACGGTCCAGCTCTGGTCCGCCGGCGGCCATACCGTAACGCTGGCGCCGGAGGTACTGCTGATGAAGAGGTTCGGGGTCCAGGTATAGAAGTCCGCGCCCGAGGCTGTCAGTTCCAGACTATCTCCTGCGCACAATGAGCTGGTTACCACCTCCGGAACGGGCAGCGGCACCACGGTGACCACCACTTGGTCGTTCGCTTGGCAGCCTTGCGTGGAGGTCACCAACACCGTGTAGGTGGTGGTTTCTTGCGGACTGGCGGTAGGTGCTGCAATGGTCGCATCAGAAAGGCTTTCGATCGGCGACCACACATAGGTGCCGCCACCGCTGGCCTGCAGGTCGATGCTTCCGCCTTCGCACACGAATTCATCCGCACCTGCGTTGGCGATGGGAAGTTGATGGATGGTCACGAAATCCTCGACTGTCACCGAACTCTCCCCATCCGTGGTCACCACCGTCAGCGAAACGGGGTAGGTGCCTGGTGCGGTGTATTGCACCACCGGGTTCGGCAGGGTGCTGGTCTCCGGCATGCCGCCCGGGAAACTCCAACTGTGGCTGGTGGGTGCATTGATGCTTGCATCGTTGAACTGCACCACCTCGCCCGGGCAACGGGAGGGGTCCGGCGAGGTGAAATTCGCCGCCGCCGTGGTGTAGGAGAGGGTAAGGTCACGGATCACAGCGTTCGGCCGTATGCAGGAAGACAAGGAACGGGTGCGGATCGGTAGAGCTGCTGGTGAACGGCTTTTGTACTTTGCTCGCCGTTCGATCGGCTTCAGATCGAAACGGATGACGCTGCGTGCTAAGATGATTGGTTGCGTGTTCGCATGGGTCCGGCTGACCCTTCTGCTTCTGGGTCTTGTCCGAGCGCTGATCGGGAATGCACAGCAGATCTATGTCAGCACTGCAAGTGGAGCGATCTTTTTGTGCGACCCTTCAACATGTTCCAGCACGTTCGTGTGCCAAGCTGGTCAAGCTCCCTTTGACATTGCTTATGATCCTGCCACGAGTACGATGTATGCTGTTACCAACCAAGGACAATTCGGTACGATCGATCTGGTCGGTGGGACCTTTTCGGCCATTTCATCACCACCGGTCGTGCTCAATGCGCTGGCATTCAGCCCGACGGGTGAATTGTTCACAGCAAGTGAGGAGGGTGATTCACTTTATACGCTTGACCCAGGTACCGGAGCCCTGACCAATCTGGGTAGCATGAACTTTCCGGGTATATCGGGTGGCGATTTCTGGTGGGTGGATGGGCAGATGTACTTAAGTACGTACGGCCTTGAAGTCGTACAGGTGGACCCGATCACAACAATGAATAGTGTGCTCCTTGGATCCGCCACCGGACCGACGACGCTGTACGGAATGGTCACGATAGGTGCTTGCCCGACCCAGGTGATCTGCACTTCTTTGGACGATCTGTACCTCATGGATATGGAGACCTTGGAATGCACGGTACTGTGCGCGGACCTACTACCACTATTCAGCGAGGCCACAGGCGCAGCACCTGTATCGAACTCGGGTTCCTCGGTGCTTCAGGCCTCATTCAGCTATGAACCGATCTCGCCATGCACGCCAGGAACCATTCAGCTGCAGAATCTGGGAGGAGGCACTTTTTGGACATGGGACTTCGGTGACGGCAGCCCGGTGGTAACAACCGAGGCCCCGATACACACCTATGCTGGACCCGGGAGCTATGAGATAACCCTGGTCGCCTCCGACACAGGTGCATGTGCCGGTGTCGACACGGCCGTACAAGTGGTGGAAATAGACGATGTGGTGGAGCCTACCGCGGAATTCACGATAACTCCTGAAGGACCATGCGGTACGAACGGGATAGAGATCGACGCATCCTTCTCGGGCACCAACCTTGCATTGCAGTGGAACATGGGTGATGGCACTTCCGTCGCAGGTCCTGTTTCCGGACATACCTATACAGCTCCGGGGAATTTCACCGTTACGGTTGTCGTCACGGACACGGTTTGCGGTGGCTCCGTTTCGGTGAGCCGGAATGTGGTGTTGAGCGATCAGCTGGCAATTGACCTTGGGCCCGACACCGTCCTTTGTGAGGGAGATGAATTGACAATTGAGGTCTCGGAACCAGGAGCGTCATTCACGTGGAATACAGGTGCGACCGATCCTGGGATCACGGTCACACCCGGTACCTACTGGGTGCAGGTGGAAGTGGGTAATTGCCTCGGGTCGGATACGATACACATCGGTTCGAGTATTCCGTCATCGCTGCCGGATCCATCCCCGATATGCTTCGGCGATTCGGCACGACTGCAGGCCCCCACGGATTGGAATACGGTTGTCTGGTCCACTGGTGATACATCCGCTGTGATCCACATCAGTGAACCGGGGATCCATGGCTATTTCGCCACCAACAGTGCCGGCTGCTCCACTGAGGGTTCCTTTTCATTGGTGGTCCTTCCGGCGGAGGCCACATTGTACGCACCCAATGCTTTCACCCCCAACGGAGATGGGATCAATGACATGTTCAGGATCGAAGGCCATGCGGACGAAGCAAGACTGACCATCTTCGATCGATGGGGAGAGGAGGTATTCGCAAGCGAGGAGTTGATCTGGGATGGTTCCTTCAAAGGTGCGCCACCAAAAGAGGATGTGTTCGTGTATACCCTTTCCTACAGTTCCGCATGCTCACCCTCGCGGATCAGCCATGTCGGGCACGTGACGGTACTGCCTTGAGATCCGAATCTTGTTGATCCGTGGATCCGGCCGGTGCGAACCACATGATCGATGAACAGCGCTGATGTGGGATTCTGGGGGAACCAGACTTGGCGTACCTCCAGCGCGGACCTCACGCGCCTTCACCAAAGCGGTCAGCGCGATCCCATGAATGGGTGGTCCGGAACTGCCGAAATGGTGGAAAGCCATGAGCGATGGATCGATCCCCTCGCCGTCCTGCCATTCGTCGCATCATTAACGCGACCATTGGAACCGGGAACCATGCGCACCAAGGTTCCATCCTTGCATGTGGCGCTATGACCCTGAGCCGCTCGATCCAAGTGTTCGATCGTACACGATCCTTTTGATACGCTATCCGCACCCATACCTACTGGATACGGATAAGGGTAGGTTTCAATGGACGACAATGAGCCGTGCCGTGGCGATCCCAGCACTACGGATCAGGTAAACGCCTTCATTCCAAGCACTGACGTCGAGGCGATCGATATACGGAGGCACGGGTACTCGCCGACCCACAGCATCGATCACTTCAAGACTTCCTGTACTCCATCCCGGCCCGAAGAATACAATGGTACTGGCAGGGTTCGGGTAAATCGGGTACGATGGCGAAAGCGTGTTGTCAATTAAGGATGAAGAAATGGACGGAGTGAATGAAGAAATGAACGCATCATTAGGCCCGATCGCCGAGTGAGTACTCAATCCCGTTGTAGGGTCGAGATCCGCTGTTGCACTGAAATAGCCGCTAAGTCGGATCTCCCCACCGTTGGCAGTGAGGCTCGGTATGCCGTCAAAACCCGGCCCACCAAGGGAACCGTGCCAGACATACTCCCCGCTCGGTTCAAATGCCGCGAGAAAAATGTCCCATTCCCCAGCGCTCACTGCCGTGACGGATGTTCCAGCACTATTGAGTTCAGCGGTATCATGGAACGCGCCCGCGACCCAGATCGACCCATCGTTACCGAACATGAGCTCGGTGCAGGTATCGTCCGCGTCCGGTGCACCGAATCGCTTCTCCCACAACAACTCCCCATTGCTGCCGTATTTCAACAGGAATCCGTCGATCCCCGTACCCACTGGAGCCAATGTCACATCGTTCCCAGGGTATTCCGTGAAGTCATCGAGGAACACCCCTGCCCAATACACGTCGCCATTGACGTCCAATGCCAGTGCATTGCCCTTATTGAAATTGATCTCGAAGCTGGGATAACCCCGCACGAACACGCTCCATAGCACATTCGCCGATCCGTCGTATTTGATCAATGACATGTAGTCCGCTTCAGGTTGACCATTGTTCACGGGTCGCAAGGTCCCGCTCTGAGGATCGAAATCTTCCAGCGTAGTGGCATCGGCTCCGTGCCCGTTCGTGAGATAAATGGCGTTGCCTCCCTGTTCCACCGCAATGTGGGGAGTGATTCCCCCAAGCGTATACGCCCAAACCGGCGATCCCGACAGATCGTACTTCGCCAGAAAAGAGATATTCGTCTCCGTGATCAGACCAGGGTTGGTGGTTGAAACGTTCAGGATACCAGGCCCAGGATCGAAATCCGCAGTACCAGCGATGTATCCGCAGATGTAAATGTGCCCGGCAAGGTCCCGATCGATCCCAGTGGGGAACTGCCGCAGCGTGCCGCCGATCCGACCTGACCATAGATATTGGCCGTTCCCATCCAATTTCAATAGGAACACATCCCGATCCCCTGCACTTGTTTCCACGCTCACCCCAACACCAGGGTCCAGGTCGATCGAATTCACGAAATAGCCTGCGACATGTATATCCCCATTCTCATCAACCGTGATCGCCCGAGCTTGGTCGTCACCATCGCTCCCAACATTCAACCCCCAAAGGAACCCGCCGGATGCATCGAACTTCGCGACCCATGCATCTTCGCCTCCAACACTGGTCACCTCGAACATTCCGGCTCCAGGGTCGAGGTCCATGGTTTCCGTGAAACCACCACATATCACTTGCCCTCCGTCTGCTGTGGATATCGCGTCATAGGCGATTCCTGAGCCCGATCCGAACAAGGGGGATGCGTATTGGAGTTGAGGAATGGCCGCAGTGGTCGGAAGAATCGCGAGAAGGATCGGTGCGAATGGCTTGAACATGTCCGTTGAATCTTAACGGTGCATTCCGAAGGGCGAAGCACCGATCCCAAAGATAATTCCTGCATATCGATCCTGATCGGCTACGACCTGCTCCGAGGTCCAGCCCCTCCACCGTATAAGCGCAAGTCATGTGTTCCGGTCGCTGCATCCTGAACCCACCAAGGTTCTCGCCGAACTCCATTCGTATCATCCGAGCATCCGCGCGAGTTCATTCCGGCACTTCCACTCAGCCGTGGCGCGTCGGGTGTTACATGAGGAGTGCGATAACTCGGCTTCACCGGTCAATGATCCCGACAGAACCACCGGTATCCAGGATGGAAGAACACATCAGTCCAACATGGGGAACAGTGCGAGGTTGTTCAACCCCAACTCCCGAAGTACCAGCTCGTTCCAGGACTGCATGGCCTCCACATTCTTGCCCATTGAAGTCTCTTTCTCGAACCGCAGGGTGGTTCGTTCGATGCGTTCCATCGTCTCGGCGTGTGCGGTACGGACCTTCTCTTCGGTCAACGTTCCGGACCCCAGATCTCGTTCCATACGGCGCCGTTCGATCTCGCACAGATCGAACCAAATATTCAGGAAGGCGTTGGTTCCGGATTCCATTGGCAGGTCATATCGCGAGCCGAACACATCGAGTATGGTTGCGGATCGGACGCTATACCCACCCGGTCCTTCGTACGCGTCGAGATAGATGGTCGCTTCGATGTCCACCTTTGTCGACCGTGCTTGGGTCGCATTCTCCGCCAGCGTGTTGCCTTGGATCGGTGATGGGGGTTCCGATCGGACAATGGTCGATCTGGTGATCCGGGAAGTGCTGCTCCACACGGTGTACAGACCGTCGAACAGGAGGTCATCGACATCCGTGAAGGAGCGATCCTTATGCCCGACCAGTGCACCGTGGTCGGCGAAAAAGCGGAGCGCCGCTTCCTGCCGATCGGTCCTTACCAAACCTTGGTTCAGACTCCAGAATACGGAGTCATAGGGCAGGAAAGTGATCTGGCAATGGTCGGAACGGTCGTAAGGCGTATCGAATATCGGTTCAAAGAAGGGTTCGCCGAGATCGTACGGCCGAAGTATGGCGACGGTATGGAGCTTTCGAGTCTGTTGATCCCCCATACGATAGCTCAGGTCATAGGTCAGCTCGATATGCGCCAACCGATCGCCCCCGGCATCCTGCCGAAAGAAAATGGAGTATCGCATGTCCACCTTCTCGATACTCGGTCCGGCTTGGACCGGTCGAAACGGTTGGGGTGTGCATGCGCTACAGGACAACGTGATGCGATCAATGCGCTTTCCACTACCATCGGCCCATAGTTCACCGGAGAATGTGCCCGTAACCCCGGACCTTGGTTCAAAAACCAAATGGTAGATGTTGGTTCCGTCGGAATGCATGCCTACCACTTGAAGATCGTAGGTTCGAAATAGCTGCTTCTTGTTCAGCGCGAAGGGTGTGGTGGGGAAATTCGGATTCTTCGCCCGTATATCGAGTGAGGCGAACGCCGCAGTGGTGTTCAGGTTCAAGAAGTACTGCCCCCCAAGCGGAGCAACACCGATCCGCCCGTTCTTCAAGGTGAGCTCCTTCAACGCCGGGCCTTCAAAGCGACCATTGTAGTATGACTCGACCACTTCAACCTGCTGGGAATCCACCTCTGTACTCAGGTCAAAGAAGACTTTTGACCTATGTTCAGTAGCGCTACGAAGGTGCTCCCCGGCCGCAAGGACCAGATCATAGAGGGCCTCATTGTCGTTGAATACCTCCACTTGCCGGAGCTCGTAATTGTATTTCTCCAACGCCACGACCAACTCTCCTTGAATGTCACGCACAGCCACCTCAGCTGCCCTGTACCCGATGTACGAGAACATTAGTGTATCCTCTTCGTTGGTTCTAGTTAGGCGAAATACCCCCTCACCATTCGCGATGGTACCTATGGTTGAGTGCTTCACTGCGACGCTACAGTACGGTAGTGGAGTCCCAGTCCCTCTTTCCACCACGCTACCTTCAATTTGAGCGAACGCAGTCCAACACGGGAATGCGAACGACAACAAGAGCAAGATGCTTTTCCTGGTCAACCGCGGCATGCTATGGGCTTTGCAAAGCAGATCCAAGCAGATGGTGGAGTCCAATGGACTCTTGGTAACAGCTGCAAGATCATCAATTTTCGCGCTGGTCATGTCCCGCACCCATGTGCGGTCAGGAAACAGTCGGATCCACTCGAGCAACGGTCCCCCTTGAATGTACCAAAGCCCCGCCTGCGAACCCGGCCTCCGTCCCAGGTCCATTTGTGGGTCACACAAAAGCAAGCCCCTACTTTGCCGGTGCGGGACCTATTGTTCCAAGGGGTAGTAATGTACGTGTATGGCGTTCCGATCCGTTCAAGCCGAGCACGTGTTCCCAAACGCATGTTTCGTCAAGACCCGTCGCGTCTTATGAGATGATGAGTTCATCGCCCCCCCTCTCGCTGATCCGGCCACCTACCCAGCACTCTCTAGCTAGGACAACCCGATGGGTTCGGCGATCCCCATTGGTCACTTGCCCTGAAGTGCATCTGGTCGTCCTATCTGCGTGGTTCAGGCTTCATATTTCGTGGGTATCCTGCTGTATCGAGCTCCTTCTTCACAGGAACCAGCCACTTCGAATCACACCACCCATACGTTATCTTGTCGATCCAAGTATCATTACAAAATTGAATGATCATGACCAACTTGCAAGACCAGATCGCTCAGCTGGAGCAACGCCAGCGCTGCTTGAAACGATGGAACACCATTGTCATCGCCGCCTTGTTGTGTGTTGGCCTCCTTTCCCTTCGTCCAGCAGCGGAACCCGAGATCATCAGGGTGCGGGGGATAGTAGTGGTGGACGAGGAGGGTCATGATAGGATCCTGATCGGTGCTCCCATTCCCACCAGTTCAGATCGCGTCCGGACCGATACCGCCAAAGCGCGCTCTAAATGGGCCCGCTATTTCCCGGAACGTTACATGGAATGGTATTCGACCTATCGCCATGACATGGATGGTATGTTGGTGCTGGACGATCAAGGCATCGATCGCGCGGTGTTCGGCACGCGGGTACCCGACCCGAATATCGGCCAACGCATCGGGCCAAGCACTGGCATCCTTATCAATGATAGCATGGGCTTCGAACGGAGCGGCTATGGCCTACTGACGGTTGACGGAGAGGACCGCATGGTTCTGGGCATGGATGACCTGAACGGCGAGGCCGCAGTGATGAGCGTGCACAGGGATGGGACCGCAGGTTTCAGCGTGTTCAGCAAAGGAAGGACCTTTTTCGCCGGACATGGCGCCAAGGGAAATGGCAACAATCCGGATACACTGGAGGTCTTCGGCACGATCGTAGCGGATCCAAGTGGCGTTCGCAAGGCCTTGAAATTGTGAACGGACCTTGGGAGATTGAATGGAGAAACTCCCTGTTGGATCACAACGACAATTGGAATGAGGTGGTCTAGGTTGGGAGGGCACCTTGCGATGGTTCAAGGTTTACCCATTCACTTCATGGAACAAGGGCAGGTCCGGCCGATGCACGAGCAGGTCCAGCAACCAATGGCTCAGCACCAGCGCACCGAGCAACAACGCCAAGTGCCGCGGCAGCTTGAACAGAAGGGCGACGACACCGATGAGCACGCTCCAACCGATCACAGCCACCAAGCTGTGCGAGATCGGGTAGTGTTGAAAGTCCAACGGGGTGAGGGCGGTGATGCCCGGCACGATCTCGGCGTGCTCCACACCCAGCATCAGCAACACGGGCCATAGCAGGCCCAGGAATTGTGCGGCGATGAACAACACGCCGAGGGATAGCGCCGGTGCCCAGCGTTTCGCCGCGAAGCCAACCGCGAAGTGACCGATGAACATGGGACGAATTAACGAAATGGATGAGTGTGCTGATGGCCGAGGAGGTGTTGGTGGCCAGGAATCGCCTCGCGGTTCCAACGAACCACGGTGCTCGTGGTGGATGTGCGCACCGGCACCTGGCCTGGAAAACGAAGGAGATCGCATCGGACCGGGACGTGGCAAGGAGATATCCAGCCCTGGACCGGTGGTCGCCGGCATCGTGGGCGTGAAGAAATTCAGCTACGACATCTGGGGCGATACGGTGAACACCGCCAGCCGCATGGAATCCTCCGGCGAGGTGGGACAGGTGAACATCAGCGAGGCGACCTATGAACTGGTGAAAGACACACCTGGCGTGAACTTCACTTCCCGCGGCATGGTGCAGGCAAAGGGTAAGGGGAAAATGGAGATGTTCTTCGTGCAAGCCTCTGCCTGATCGCCCAACGGCTTATTCTCTAATTCACTACTTCGGGGTATTGTGGAGGTCCCGTGATCGTCGGTGCTTTGTCCTTACCCAAACACCAGAGTGATGACACACCCACGAACAGATCCAACTACGACCAAGTACCTCACCATGTTCATGGCATTTGCGCTGGTAACGACGAGCACCTATTGCCATGATGACGTGATCGACGAAGCCATGATCAATGACATCGCACCGACAGAGCTCTACGCGATGATACAGACCACCGATATGATGATCTACGACTGTAATGAGAAATTCATCTATGAAGATCCTCATGTACCTGGTGCCATACTGACCGTGTACGACCAGCTGACCGAAGAATACTTGCCTTCCGACCGCGATACACCCATGGTGTTCTATTGCTTAGGCCCGGATCGTTCCGCTGGGGAAATGGCCGCGAAGACGGCTGCAGAAATGGGTTACACCAATGTGTTGCACATGCACGAAGGCATATTTGGCTGGGAGGAGGCAGGACTAGCAACCGCACCTTACACGAAGGTCACAGTACCCGCTTGGTCGGCCTGTACTGGTCGACTGGGCGGTATTGTTGTTGATAGAGCACGGGTCGTCGACCGAACATGCGACCGGGCGCTAATTGAAGTCAACAGCTGCTAGGCGACCTGCTCTTGCTCGGTAAGCGAACCGGGGTAGATCGACCATGAATGCATCAAAGCGAACCATGAACATGAAATGTAATTTGCACGAACCATGAGAACATCGACTTTGCTTCTATCTGCGCTGCTCAGCATTATGTTGAGTGCCCAGACCTCGCAGGATTCACTCTGGAATATTTGGCAAGATGGAAGCCAGAGCGATTCCAGCAGGGTGAAAGCACTAAGCATATTCATCTGGGAAGGGGTCATGTTCAGCGATGCCGATAGCGCAGTACAATTGTCTGACGCAATGATCGACTTCGCAGAGCAGCAGAACTATTTAGAGGGCTTGATCCAAGGTCATCACTGTAAGGGATCCGCCTATGATATTCAAGGCAACTATATCAAAGCGGCAGAGCATTACGAAAAGTCAATAGCTTTTGCGGAAAAGGCCGGGGATCTTCAAGGTTCGGCTACAACCTTCAATGGCTGGGCAGGCGTCATGGATAATCTAGGTCAAAATGAAAAGGCCATGGAGCTCTATGAACGGTCCTTGGCCATCTCAACAGAAGCTGGGGATACCAGCTGTATAGCTGCAGTCTTGCAAAATATCGGCGGTCTTTATAAAGATCAGGGCAACCTTGTGCTGGCCATGGACATGATGAAGAAGTCTGCCGCTATGAAAGAAGCTGCGGGCCTGGATCGTAGTTTGGTGTACAGCTTATTCGGCATTGCGGGCATTTACCACAACCAGCAGGATTTCGATCCTGCTTTGGAATACTATCAACGTGCCTTGAAGATCAGCAAGGAGTTGGATGACCGAGCCAAGGTCGCTTTTTGCTTGGGGAATATGGGAGTAATGTTCTTCGACCAAGGGAAACTCACGGAAGCCTTGGACTATTTGGAACAGGCAAAAGCAATGAACACTGAAGTGGGTAGGCGAAAGTACGTTGCCGACAACCTTTTCAACATGGGCCGGGTGAGCGAGGCGCAAGGCAATTTCACCGAAGCGCTGGACCTGTACCAGCAAGCACTCGACATACAACAAGAGATAGACCAAAAGAGGGGCATCGCTGGAACCGTCATCACCATGGGCGGGCTTTTTCAGAAGCAAGAGAACACAGTCTCTGCACTGAAGTATTGCCACCAAGGATTGCAATTGGCCGTGGAGATCGACGCGGTCTTCTGGGAACAGATGGCATGCGAATGCCTCTACCAGACCTACAAGATCGAAGGCAAGGACAATAAGGCCTTGGAATACCATGAGCGAATGATCGTAGCGCGGGACAGTCTATATAACGAGAAGAACACCAAGGAGATAACGCAACTGGAAATGCGTTACGACTTCGAAAAAAAAGAAGCTGCAATAAAAGCTGATCAGGAAAAGAAGGACGCCGTGGCCGCACAGGAGCTGCGTAGGCAGAAGCTTGTGCGCAACGGCTTCATGGGCGGATTCGCGCTGGTGGCCGTCTTCGCGGGCATCTTCTTCACCCAGCGCAATCGCATTGGCAAGGAGAAGGCGCGGAGCGAGGAACTGCTCTTGAACATCCTGCCGGAAGAGGTCGCCGATGAGCTGAAAGCCAAAGGCGAAGCGGAAGCGAAACTCATTGATCAGGTCACTGTGCTCTTCACCGATTTCAAGGGCTTCACCGCCATGAGCGAGACGCTGAGCCCGAAGGAACTGGTGCGCGACCTGCACGAGTGCTTCAGCGCCTTCGACCACATTTGCCAGGAGCACGGCCTGGAGAAGA
>JAGQVV010000091.1 GCA_020437805.1 Flavobacteriales bacterium | reverse complement strand
GTACATTCCGGCCCCCACGCTCACGAAGTACTTATCTCCTCGGCGGGTTATCTGCGGCACGAGACCCAACAACGTCCCGTTCACCCGCTTGTCCCCCAAGGTTGGGCTTTCCACTTCCCCGAACAGGCCATTGCTCTCCTTCCCGCGGAAGGCATTGTTGTCCACGATCAAGCCCAAACCGTAACGGTCACCCAATTCCGCTTTGCTCACATCCGCTGTGAGCCGTACGTTCGTTTCACGGCTGTCGCTGAGGTTGCTGTACGCGTGCACCTCCAAGCCCACGTCATGCGCGATCATCGTGCTGTCCTTGTACAGGCTACGGATGCGCCCAGCGAACCCGATGTCGTTGTAGATCTGTTTCAGGTCGTCCTCAGGAGGTGACGGAGCATTGGCGATCACATTCTCCGTGCTGTCGTTGCTCGTGTAACCATAATAGCTCACCCTTCTCCGGTCGTACATCAGACGTCCGCCCACTTCATGGTTTCGTAGGTATTGGTTGTAGAAACCATCCGCTTGGTTGATGCTATAATCGCTCGGCCCCACATCATCCAGTCCGCCGTTACTGCTCATGTGCTTCAAGTGGACCCCATAAGCGTTGTCCCGGGATCGGGTCTGGTCGTAGTACAGTTCACCCAAAGGCGTTGTATACAATCCGAAACCGCCTTTCACGAAGCCCTTGTACAAGCGCTGCTGCGGTTGCACCACGTTCAATCGTGCGGCGGCGATGCTGTCCACCGTGGCGGGGATATCCGCTTTCACGGGAATGGTCTCGTAGATTACAGGTCGGTCCGGCAGGATGGTATCGATCGGCTCCGGACGCATGTCGATCTTTTGCGCATCGGCGATCGTTGGACTGAAGATGCCTTGGATCACATATTCGCCCTTTGGCGGGTCGGTCTGTGCCATGGCCAATTTCGCGGAGATCATGAGCCCGGTCAGGCCGAGAAGGAAGCTTCGGTTCAGCGTGCTCATTTGCCGTTGGTGTTATCGCTGCCGGGCATGGGGACCAATAACTCCTCCTGCGGCGTTGGGGTGGTCTGTTGCGCTTCGCTTGCGTTGATCGTGTCCAGACGCTCTCTCGCCTGCGCAACCAGTTCAGGCTCGGTACTGTTGTCGATCACAGCTTGCAATGTGGCTTTAGCCTGGAATCGATCGTCCATTTGCACGTACACATCACCCAGGAGAATGAAGGCCTTCGCTTTCCAATGATCGTAGGCCGGATACTTCTTGACCAGGTCGAAGACCTCCTTCTCGGCATCGCTGTATTGCCGTTGCAGGTAGCGCACGTATGCCATATTGTATTTCGCTTCGGCACCAAAGGCGTTCGTACTGCTCGAGGTCACGGATTTGAACTTGGTGAACGCCACATCCAGCTCATTACGCTCCAAATGGTCCTTCGCCACGATCAATGCGGCCTCGGCCTTCAGATCGGCCGTGGCATCGGAATTCGCGCTGACCTTCGCCGCGGCCTCCGCTGCTTCGTTCAGACGCCCGAGCTCTTCATACGACCGCATTTGCCCGACTTGGGCCGCCAAGCGATTCTGCGGAAAGCTGGCGATGGTCTCCAAGCGGGTGAAGTGATCAAGCGCACCCTCGTACCGCTCGTCGCGGAAGAGGATATCGCTGGCACCGTACAAGGCGCTCTCCATGAACTGGTCCGCATTGCCACGCACCACGGCCTCCAGATCCGGCAACGCGCGGTCGAACTGCTCGGCACGATACAGGCAATCACCACGGTAGTACTGCGCATTCAGCACGAAGGCTCCATTGGGGTATTTGTTCAGGTAATTCCCGAAAGCCCCGATCGCTTGTGGACACTTCTCATCAAAGTAGAGTTGCTCAGCACTGCGGTAGTACTTCTCATCCAGATCTAGGGTTGACGGATCCACGAAGCTCAATGAACGCACGTATGTCTCGTATTCGGCCACACGACCTTCTTGCACATGGATGTTCTCCAAGGCTGCCAATGCATCACGCGAGCCATCCAACGTAGGGTACTTCGTCACGATCTCCTTCAACTGGGCAATGGCTTGATCGGGTCGCCCTTGGCGCTTGTGGATGTAGGCCATCTGCAGCATCGAGGCCCGAACATTGGGACTGTTCGGGTGCTGCGACACCACCTGGCCGTAGTAGCTCATCGCGTCCATGTCCTTCTCTTGGAACACATAGGTCTCCGCGATCTGGAACTTGGCATCGGCCGCATAGCGCGAGTCGGGCATCGTGCTCAAGAGGTTCTTCAGCGTGGCCACTTTCTCGTTGAATTGGCCCTGCAACCCTTGGCACACGCCTTTCTGGTACTGGGCGTAATCGCGGTCCTTCGCACCGGTGCGGATGGCATCGTCATACCACTTGATGGCCTGCACATTGTCCTTCGTCACGAAATAGCAATCACCGATCCGCAGCATCGCATCGGCACGCTGGGCCACCTCCCCCTGCTTACCACCCACGAAGCGGCGGAAGCTGGTGGCGGCTTCGTCGTGGTCCTTCATCTTGAAGAAGGTGTAGCCCATGCCGTAACCAGCTTGTTCATAGAGTTCCGTGGCATATGACCCGGGCGAGTTCCGGAGCGCGTCGTATTTGCGCAGCGCTGCCGAATAGTCTCCTTGTCCGTAATAGGATTCGGCCATCCAGAAATGCGCCTTGGCGTTCACGCCCTGATCGACCGGGTACGTCAATGCTTTTTCGAAGAACAAGGCTGCATCCTGGTACTTGCGCCCGTCATACAACTCAACGCCACGATCAAAGGCCAGCTTCTGGTAGGCGGTCTTCAGGCGGAGGTCCTTGTTCTGGATCTCATCCAAGGAAGCCAGCGCCGCTTCGTAGTTCTTCGTCTTCAGGTAAACGCTCAAAAGGAACTCGTAGGCCTCATCCTTACGTGGCGTGTTCGGATAGGTACGCAGGTAGTCCTTCAGGGCCTTGATCGCTTCGTGGTAGGGATCAAGGCTGAGGTCATAAGCGAGCTTCGCATAGTTGAAGAGCGCATCTTCTGTCACCTTCGGGTCCTTTCCGATCTCGTAGGCACGCTTGAAGGCGGTTCGGGCATAGTTCTTTTCGTTCAAGCCGAGGTAGCAGTCTGCCATGTGGTACGAGGCCAATTGCGCCAAACTGTCCTCAGCGTTCACCACCAGATTGAACTGGGCCAAGGCCTTCGGAAAGTCACCGCTCTTGTAATATGTGTAGCCGAGGATGTACCGATCCTCTCGACCCACCCCCACGCGTTGCGCGCTCTTTTCGAGGAATGGCAAAGCCTCTGCGTATTTGCCCGTCCGGTAGTTCGCTTCACCTGCCAAACGGCTGATCTCGTTGCTGCGCTTGGCCCCGCCGTCATCCTCAAGCAGTGGCCCGGCATAGGCGATCATCTCATCGTACTTGCCCTGCAGGAAGAGGATCTCCGCGATGTAGATGGGCACTACCTTCCCGAAGTTCTCATCGACCTTCAGCTTCTGGAATCCGGTCAACGCGGTCTCGTAGTTCCCTCGTTCGTAGTTGATGTGTGCTGCGTAGTAGGTGGAAGGCACCGCGTACACACCGGTCCCGTTCTGTACGGCCGCGAATTCGGTCAGCGCCCGTTCACGATCATCCTCTTGGAAATAGGCGTATCCCCGTTTGAAGTGGTATTCCTCGAGTTCCGTCGATCCCAAGGAGAAGCGATCGACCTTCTCGCTCCAGGCGATGGCCTCCTTCCACTTCTTGCGGGAAAAGGCATAGTTCAACAACTCGAATTTCACCGTGGCGACATGCAGGTCCTCCGGGTGGTCCTGCATGAAGGTATAGAGCCGGTAACCCGCATCGTCGTGGAAAAGACGCACCGCACATATCGCGCTGTAGAATTCGGCTTCGGTGCGGGTCGGGTCATGTGCATCGGTGATGCGCTCCACCACACGTTCCAATTCGTACTGGGCTGCGCCATACTTCGCCTTATCGAACAAGGTCAATGCGTGTTCCATATCGGCATTGCGATGCTCGTAGTGGGCAGGGCGCTGGGCCATACCGAACGCCAGGATCAGCGATAAGGGGAGCACGAGCGTGACGCGCCTCCAGAAGGCCGGAAGAAGGGTGTCCATCAAGCGATCAAAGTTCTCCGGAGACACAACGGCACTGGGCTCAGGATCGGTGTACTTATCCACGCGTACGTGTTCACGTCAGGGGGCATTGGAATATCCATGGAAGACGGGCCATTGAACGGGTATCGACCAGCACTTCAACCTTAACGACATACATCGTTCCAAAATTTTGACCTTTGGGGCGCGCCGACCGGTTCCGCACCAATTGGAAGAACGGAGGACCGCACGAAGCATGAGCGACAGCCCCATCATCCTCCTACACGGTATTCGGATCTTCCAGCGTGAGAACCTGATCTTGAACAACGTGGACCTCAGCGTGTACAAAGGGGAGTTCCTGTACCTGATAGGCCGCACCGGCAGTGGCAAGAGCAGCTTGATGCGCACTTTGTACGGCGACCTGCCACTGAAGGAAGGTGAAGGGCATTGTTGCGGCTTCGACCTGAGCAAGCTGAAACGCTCCGATGTGCCTTTCCTCCGCCGGAAGATCGGGATCGTGTTCCAGGACTTCCAGTTGCTGACGGACCGTACAGTGAACGACAACCTCCTTTTCGTGTTGAAGGCCACGGGCTGGAGGGATCGGAAGGCGATGGACGAGCGTGTTCAACAAGTATTGGAGCGTGTGGGCTTGGCCAACAAAGGCTACAAAATGCCGCATGAACTCTCCGGCGGTGAGCAACAACGCGTAAGTATCGCCCGAGCCCTACTGAACGACCCCGAACTGATCCTGGCCGATGAACCCACCGGAAACCTCGACCCCGAGACCACCGGCGAGATCCTCGACCTGCTCTTCGAGATAAGCCACAGCGGTCGCAGCGTGATCATGGCCACGCACGACTATACCCACATGAAGAAATTCAATACCAGGGTGGTGCGCTGCGAGGATGCAAAGTTGCTGGAGGTGAGTGCTGCGCCTGCTATATAGTAGCAGTTCTGCTGGCCGACTTCGGGAACCAGGTCCTACTCGCCTTCAGCCGCTGGCTGTTGGCCGCAAAGGTCGATGACGTGGAACCCGACCAAGGGCCGGATCAACGGATCAACCCAAGGATCCGCTCGGCGTTCCGAGCATTGCTGAATCGCTCCTCGAGCACCTGCACACGACGCTCGATCGCCTGCCCGTTCGCTGGCGCACCCATACATGCCAAAATGCTCGTACGCATGGCATCAGCGCTGTCATGCACGTTGCAGAGCTCGGCCAGTCCGGTCCCTTCCACCATGGGGCTGTTGCACACCACATGCCGACCGGTGAACAGACAGAGCAGCAGCTTCAGCTTGATACCGGTCGCCTGGAACGTGGGCAATACGTTCACTTGCGCCTCACGAACCAAACGGTGGATCTCTTCGGTCCCGATATCCTCGCGCAATTCAATGTTCCTCGACTTCGCCACTTCCCGCTTCAATTCGTTGCTGGCATTGCTTCCGGCGATGACCAATCTCACCGAGGTGCCCTTGAAGATCTTCTGCACCAGGAACAACGCGGCTTGATCATTCTCGGCCACCCCCAAGGCACCGTGATAGAATGCGAAGTCCCCCAGCCCATCGGCCACATCCACCGCATCACAGGCATGAAAGGCCGGCAAATGGGTCACGTTGCCGAAATGCCCCTTGAAGTAGGCCTCGTCCTTGGGTGAAATGGCCAGAACACCATCCGCTTCGGCCAGCACGGGTTCAAAGCGTTGCAGTTTACGCGCTTCGTTGATGAAGTACGTACGACGGAATGCGTTCCCTTCGGCCTTGGCAAGGGCCATGTAATAGTCATGCTCCACGTTGTGTGCACGAACCAGCCTATTACGGCCATGCAAACGCGGGTCTCCTAAATGAAAGCAGCTATGAAGTCCTTCGAACAGGATCGGATGGTCATCCTTCAGCAAACGAACCATCAATGCATCGCTCCGGCGACTGACCACCATGTATGGCAACGCACTGAACAGCTGGTGCTTGCCCATTCGCCGTGGGTAGTAATGCACGCTGGCACAGAATCGGGTCAACTCCTTGGCGTGTGCCCGACCGTACTCAAAGGCATGCAAGTGCACCATCACACCCAGGTCAGCAAGCGCTTTCGCCTTGTAGTACACGTCTATCACTCCGCCATAGTCGGGTGGCGAAGGGATGTCGAAACTGATGATATGCAGGTGCTGCTCAGCCAAGGTCACGGAGGAATGCCTTCAATGCCTCCTTCTCTTGGGTCCCATCCAACGAGGCGGCCGCGAAAGTAGCATTCCGCTGGAGCGCACGCGCTCGCTCCGGGTCCCCCACCAATGTTCGAACGGCCGCGACGATCTTGCCCGGTTCCGGTGCAGGCAGCACTACCCCGGCATCAAAACGCCGCACGATACCCGCCACTTCCGGCAGATCGGTAACAAGCACAGGGATCCCGGCCCGGAAATAGTCGAAGAGCTTGTTCGGCAGACTGTAGCGGTAGTTCAGGTTCGTGTCCTTGTCCAACGAGAGGCCCAGGTCGGCATTCCGCGTGTACTGCATCATCGCTTCGTATGGCATCCGAGGGATCATCCGCACCCGGTCTCCCAGTTCATGCTCCTTCACCATGCGTTGCAAAACCGGCCAGGCGTCACCACCGCCCACCAAGAGCAGTAGACACCCGGGGAGCTCCTTCATCGCCAGGACGGTTTCCTCGGCCCCGCGTTGCACGTTGATCCCACTGCCCTGCATGATCAGGATGGTCCGATCCGTTGGCAAGTCCAAATCCGCTCTCGAAGGCTTTGGACCAAGGTCTCGAGGCATGGGTATGTTCCGCACCACGGCAGGTCGCTTTCCGTATCTATCGCGGTACGCATCGGCGATGCTATCGTTCACGGTGATCACGTGCTCAAGCTTGGGAAAGATCCAGCGCTCGATCGCCAACCAAACCTTCCGTGCGGGTCGACCGACAAGTTCCGGAACCTCGGTGAAGTACTCGTGACTGTCGTACACAAGCTTCCGACCGCGCCGTCCAAGATGGGCGGCCAGCAACGAATCGAGGTCGTTGGCCAAGATCAGGTCACATTTGGAGAACATCAACAATATGAAGAGCCGAAGGTTGTATTCGGCATAGAACATGGCCCCTTTACTGAAGATCAATCGCATTCGCTTGAAGCGGTACGGGCGTTCCAGTGCAGGGCTCCCCGGAAGCATTCGACCCACCAACAACACCTCGTATCCCA
>JAGQVV010000090.1 GCA_020437805.1 Flavobacteriales bacterium | reverse complement strand
GCGAACAGACCATTGCCGAGCGCATTGGAGGTGAACACCAGGGTCAAACAGCCTGAAATGTTGTTCGCAGAGGCCACCACGACCAAGCCTTGCAGGGAGTTGCCGGTGAACGTGCCCATCAATGGGGCGTTCGGATCGTCTCCATCATGGATCATCAGACGATCATCCGATCCGGTTGTGTCCAGCGCGAACACCACGAAGTTCAAGGAGATGGATGCGCCCGAAGTGCTTGGGCAGATCGTACAGGTATAGGACTCGTTCGGGCCGTACCCTGCACCACCGGAACCGCCGCTGTCGTACAAGACACCTGAACAGGTGGTCATGGAGGGGCTCGTGATCGAGTGGTCTTGTGCCAGAACGGGAACAATGATCGCAGAGGAGAGCGTGATCAGTGCGGTGTGGAGGAGGAAGCGCATACGGTTGGTGGGATAGGCCTTGTAGACAGGACGTACGCGTCCGGTGGAATGATGCCTGTTGGTGAAGATAGATCGTTGGCCGGTCAATGTTCACGTCGCAGCATCCGCAGCGCTGTCCAGCCCATGCCGACCATCAATGCCACGATCAGTGCCCAGACCCACCAATGCGAGGGGTCAAATGCAGGGCCGTTCTCCGCAGGCTTCGGGATCGCCGTGACCGCAGCGTGCACAAGGGTGTCCATCGGCAGCGCGTTATCAAATCGGGACAGGTCGTAGTCCGGTGCACGCTCGTTGCCATCACCTGTGGTGAAGCGATAGGACATGCCCATTTCCAGGTGGGCCAGTAGCACCCGCTCGAATTGGTACACACGCAGATCGGTGAAGTGCAAGGGGCGATCGTCGCCGTTCCGAACCACCAATTCGAAGCGGTCCTCGTGGGAGCCGGGGAACAACATTTCGCGAACAAGCGAAGAGCCCATTGTGAAGCCATCGATCGCTTCACTCCGGTCCAGGGTGGTCTCTTTCCGACCCTTGCGTGTGGTGATACTCCGCGTGACGACCAACTCGCCGGAACGTTGATAGGGAAGTGTGTCCGCCACGGCATAAGTGATCCGTTCCACCGGGATCTGATGCGCAGACCGCACATGCAACAGCGTTCGACCAGCGGTATCCTGCTGTGTCCATGCCACGGGCGCTTCGGTGTAACGCGCTGCCAGTGCGGATTTAGCGAATCGCCCCACACCAAGGATCTGCATCGGCGGTGTCAAGGAGTCGTTCAGCGTGATCCGGTAAAAGCGGTAATCACTTCGCGGGATGCGGAGGTCCAGCACCTGGTGCGGCGGATCGCCACGCGCACCTTGGGCCACCACGTGTTCATCCTTGAGCATGTACCAGTTCAAGCGATCGTCGCTGGCCGTGATGCGGACCTTCTTGCGCGTTTCCACCGGTCGGATCCACAAGTGTAGTTCGTCGGGTTGGTGATCCGCGGGCCGTTCGAATTCGACCTCCGTGCGATCCGGTAGAGCTTCGTTGCGCAACATGGGGTAGGCCATGAAGCGCATTTTCACGGGACCGGCCTTAGCGACGTGCAACACGTACGGCATCTCCTGGCCCGCACTGTCCAACAAGCGCAAGTCCCGGCCGCCGACATGCCCGAGCCCGACCAATTCCGGCGAGAGCACGATGGCATGCAAACCGCTCTGCTTCACAGGCGAAACCGCGGCTTGCCATTGTGGCCCTTGCGCCAGCGCGACAGGCCCGACAAGGGCGAGGATCAGCTCAAAGCGAATCGTCATCATGTGGCGGAGTCGGTGGTGCATCATCCTGCAAGAGCACCTTCAGCTTCTGGTACATGAACGAGATCACGAGCAAGAGGGCGCCCAGGAAGATGAATGCCGCTACCCTACCGCCCTCGCTCAAGGCGCCGAGGTCGAAGAGAAAGAGCTTGATCAACGTGATCGCGAAGAGGCACAAGGCGATCACGCGCACCATACGCAAACGACGCTGCATGCCGTACCACATGAAGAGGAAGGAACCCACGCCCCAAAGGATCGGGTAGCCCACGCGACGTGCTGCGGCCAAAGTGAAGTGCGAAGGCAACTCGCTTCTGCTGCCGAGCAATAAGGCGTGGTCCAGCTCTTGGCTCGCGAAGATCACAAGGAAAGCACAGATCGACCAGATGTGGACGGTCCAACCGGTACTGCTTTGGTCCAGCCAACGTCGGGCCGACAGCACGAAACGGACCACGGCGAGCACCATCAGCACGAAGGCGATGTAGTGGAAGGATAGGGATCCCGTTCCGTCGCTCCCGCTACGCAACAACAGCAGGGCATCGCGACTGCTGGCATAGAAGAGGGTGATGTACAGCAGTCCGCAGCCGACCAGCAGCACAGCCGTGACCATGCGGTAGCCCCTGGCAAGTCTTTGCGTCAGCCGATCAAGCATCAATACATAGAGCAGTGTGTATGCCATCAAAGCCATCACCACCACGGCGTGTTCCATTACGCGACCCAATTGGTAGGCCTGCTCCAGGAAATTCGTCACGTACAGGACCACAACCCCTGCGACCGCAGAGAATGACATCCATCCTTTCACCTGAACACCGAAGACGAGGTCCTCCTCCGGGTCGCGGCGGCGCAGCAATGCCGTCATTCCGCCCAGTGCGAACGTGGCCACCATGCCGGTGATCCAGCCCCGGTTCAGGATCGGACGCAAAGGCTCATCGCCGACCCATCCATAGACCTCTTGGAAGTCCATCCAAAGACCAATGAGCATCAAGCCCAGAACCAGGAAACTGGAGCGTTGCACCAAACGCAACTCGGTGCGCAGTCCGAACCAAAGGAGCAGCACCGCTTCCACCGCCCAGAAGAGGGTGATGTGGTTGCCATCCAATTGCACCGGTGCGGCAAGGCTGATGAAGGTGAGCACCAAGCCGATCAGCAGCAACTTGAGGCTGCGCGGAATGCCTTCCTTGCGATGGAAATACAGCGCGAAGATGAGGTAGAACAAACCCACCAGAACGGTGAATAGGCCCGTCACCTTCACGTGTAGGTCGCTGAGCAAGAGGATGCCCACACCGTAGTACGTTGCGGTATTCAGGAGGAGGAGAAGATGGTCCAGCGCATCAAAACCGGTGCGGTGACGGAGGTTGTAACGCAGGTTCATACCGAAGAACACCAGGAAGAACGCGGTGGCGAACGCGAAGCCCAAGATCGTAGGGCGCGGCTCCATGCCCGGGTAATCCATCAGGGCCCATGCCCCGAAGATCAAGAGCGAGAGCCCGAAGGAGAGCACGTTGATCACCTGCCACTTCTTGTAGTTCGCCAGCACCAACATGCCCACATCGAGGATGAGCAGGTAGGTGAAGAGCACCCGGAAATTCCCCTCGCCGGTGCTCACCATGAAGGGTGATGCGAAACCACCGAGCAGCGCGATCACAGCGAGTTCCTTGCGGTCGTATGCCAAGGTGAACAGCACGGCCAGCGCGGTGATCACCACCATGATGGCGAAGGCCGGCACCTGCCCGATGAGCTGGTATTGATGGAAGGCGATGGCGATCGTGAAGTAGAACACGGCGATCCCTCCGGCCACAAGCACTGAGCTGAAAGCACGGAAACCCGAGCGAGAGCGATGCGCGAAGAACACGAGCACACCGCCCGCGACCAGTCCGATCACGGTCCGGCCGGTCTCGCTGATCAAGCCTTGTCCGATGGCATAGCGCAAAAGCAATCCGATGCCGATGACAAGCACTGTGATCCCGATCTTGTTGATGAGGTTCTCACCGATGAACTTCTCCAGGTCCGGGTGCCGCTCGAAGAAGGAGGGCCGTGGCGGGGACGGTGGTATGACCGACGGTGGCTCCACCACGATGGTAGCTCGGCTGCGTGCTTCCTCGAACACGTCGATCACTTCCGGCCCGATCGGCTCCACAGGTGCTTCCGGTTCGGGGAACACCTCTTGCATACGGGACCGAGCATGCTCTTCCGCTATGGGAGACGGCGGTTCCGGCGGTGGCGGTGTGACGATGGGTGGCACTACTGCTTCCGGTGTCGGCTCCTCGTGAAGGGCTTCTTCCCTCGGCCCTTGTCGCATCCACTGGTCAAGCTTCTCCTGCGTGGCGCGCAACTCGTTGCTCAGCCCATTGATCCTGCCCAAGAGCATGATCATGAGGATCAACAGTGCAATGGGGACCAGGACGAGAAGAACCACCAGCGCTTCCATGGGCAGGTGGAAAGCTATGCACAAGTGGCTTGAAGTGCATTGTGGTCCGGGTCCGGACAGGAGCGGTGGGCTGTGCAGGCATCCTCGGCCACATACCTTCGTCTAACTGCGGATGACCCTTGTATCGAAGTGCCTGCGCAATACCTTGCTCCTCGCGTTGGCGATGATGCTCGTGGCGACCTCGGCCCACGCCGAACCGCCGCTCGGCCATTGGGGCCTGCAGAAGCACCGTACATCCCGGGTGAAGCGTGCCAGGAACACCTACGGGTCGCATTATTTTCTTTCTTCCACCGCGATCCCGCTCAAGAAGCACGACGGCTTCTACAAGAACACGCTCGTTTCGCTGAATTCCGTGGTCTATGGCCTTACCAACAACCTTTCCGTGGGTGCGTCCTTGGACCTTGTGACCTTGATCCGCTCGCGTGAAGGCGGCCCGATCTACAGTGGCCGTCTGCAGTTCAGTGGCCCGGTCGGCGAGATCATCCATATCGGCGCTTCGGTCCAATACCTCAATGTGCGCGTGCCCGTGGGTGCCGAAGTGCCGGAAGGGACCGAGGTGCCGCCTGGCTTCGCTGTGGCCATGGGCATGGTCACCATCGGAAGCATGAACAACCAGATCACCTTGGCGGGTGGCTGGACGCATGATGGTGAGAACGCTGGCGATGGCCCCGTGCTGAACATCGGAGGTGCCTTGCGCCTCTTTGCCAACGTCATGCTCGTTACCGAACACTGGATCTTCACCGATCCCAGCGAACCCTTCCTCACGCACAGCCTCGGCTGCCGCATCCTTGGGGATGATCTCGCTATCGACATCGGTCTCGCATACGATGATGAGGTCACCACCAAGGTCACACCTGTGGGTATGCCTTTCCTCAGTGCGACGCTGAATTTCTAAGGCGTGTCATTCCGGCCCCAGGTCGTGCCCGGGATCCCATGGATCTCGAATGGGCTCTTTATGCAAGTGCCCTTCAACGATTCACCTTTTCCTGGCCACCTTCTTCACCGCTTTCTTTCCCGCCTTCTTCGCGGGCATCGTGGCGTTGTGGGCCAATGCGAGATCCAACCAGCGGTCCAGGGCTTTCTTACTGGCCACCGCCTCGGCGTCCACGAAGAGGAATCCCTTCATCTCGCCTTTGCCGAAGGTCATGGGCTTGGCGCCCGGCCATTCCAGTATCTCGGCATGCCGCTCCCCGTTGAAGCGCGCCATGAAGTCGCCCTTGTTCGTGATGCCAACGGTCATGTGCCCACGCACCATGAAGGCCACACCGCCGAACATCTTCTTCGGTTCGGCCTTCACGGCACGGGCCATCAAGGCCTCGGCGATGCGTTGTTCGAAAAGCGGGTCGTGGGGCATGGGTTGTTGTCGTGCGGTCCAGCAAGGTACATAGATGCCTTGGGGAAGTACGACGATGCGAAATTCCCCGTATTGCGGTACCTTTGCGGCATGGCAGCAAACGCTACCCCCTTGACCATGGACCTCAGCACACTCGCGTTGATCGACGAAGAGGAATCGCGCCAATTCGTTCTGGTGGTGGATGGGCATCGTGCCCGGATGGAGTACGATCGCAGCGGCGACCGGATCTTTCTGACCAACCTGCAGGTTCCACCGGCCTTGGATGAGGCTTTGTTGTCCGCAGCCCTCACGGAGAAATCCTTGGTGTGGGCCGATGAGAACCGCATGAAGGTGGTGCCCTACTGTCCGTACGTGAAAAGTTACTTGCGCAAGCATACGGCGTGGCAACGTTTGTTGGTGAAGGGCGTGGAGATCTGAACGCCGTCGGCTCGTCTTCCTTTCCAACGTGGTGGCACGCGCATGTGATCACGAGCGCGAAGCCTGATGCATGTCCGATTCCACCGATGCGCGGACAAAGGCCTGCGTGCACCTGAAGTACCTTCGCGCTCCATTTTCGTCCACGCCCATTGAACCGCATGTCAGTAAGAGTCCGTTTCGCTCCCAGCCCCACCGGTCCGCTCCACATGGGCGGGGTCCGCACGGCCCTTTACAATTACCTGTTCGCCAAGAAGAACGGTGGCACTTTCCTGTTGCGTATCGAGGATACCGACCGTACGCGTTTCGTGCCGGGGGCCGAGGAGTACATCAAGGAGTCGTTGGAATGGTGCGGGCTCATCCCGGACGAAAGTCCGTGGGTTGGAGGGCCGGACGGACCCTACCGCCAGAGCGACCGCAAGGACCTTTACCGCCAGTATGCCGATGAACTGATCGCCAACGATAAGGCCTACTACGCCTTCGATACGGCCGAGGAGCTGGAAGCCATGCGTGAACGGCTGAAAGCGGCCGGTGTGGCGGCGCCCGCGTACAACGCCGTAACGCGGGAGCACATGAAGAACAGCCTCACGCTCAGCGCGGATGAGGTGAAGGAGCGACTGGCACGCGGCGATGAGCATGTGGTGCGTTTGAAAGTGCCACGCCATGTTGAGGTGCGCTTCGAGGACATCATTCGGGGCTGGGTGGTGGTGCACAGTGCGAACATCGATGACAAGGTGCTCTTCAAGAGCGATGGCATGCCCACCTACCATTTGGCGAACATCGTGGACGACCACCTCATGCATATCACACACGTGATCCGCGGCGAGGAGTGGTTGCCCAGTGCACCATTGCACGTGTTGATCTACGAAGCCTTCGGTTGGGAGCGTCCGGCCTTTGCGCATTTGCCCCTTATCCTGAAGCCCGATGGCAACGGCAAGCTCAGCAAGCGCGATGGCGATCGGCTCGGTTTCCCGGTTTTCTCACTGGATTGGGTGGACCCCACCACGGGTGAGAAGAGCAGCGGCTATCGCGAAAAGGGATACTACCCGGAGGCCTTCATCAATATGCTGGCCCTCCTCGGTTGGAATCCCGGAACCGATCAGGAGATCATGAGCCTGCAGGAACTCACGGAACTCTTCGATCTGGAGCGCGTGCACAAAGGTGGCGCCAAGTTCGATCCTGACAAGACCAAGTGGTTCAATCAGCAATACCTGCGCATGCGTCCCGATGCCGAGCTGGGTGCCCGGTTGCAGGAGCTGTTGAAGGTGCAGGGCATTGATACCGCCATGGAGCGTGCCGCACGCGCGGCAGGCCTCTTGAAGGAGCGAGCAACGTTCGTGGGCGACATGCTAGAGGGCACGTACCTCTTCACGAGCGGATCACCGTTACCGGGCAATACCGAGGCTGAAGCGGAACTGAAGAAACGCTGGAAGCCCGAGGCCGATCCAGCCTTGGAGGCTTTCGTGACCAAACTCTCCGAGCTGACCCCGTTCGACGTTGCGGGTCTGGAGTCCACCTTCAACGCGGTCTTGGCGGAGCACGGAATGAAGATCGGCCAAGTGATGCCGTTGTATCGCTTGTTCGTGGCCGGCCGTATGCAAGGACCCGGCATGTTCGATGTGAGCACCTTGTTGGGCAAGGAGGAAGTGATCGCCCGGCTTCGTGCCGGGCTCGACCTTTGCCGGACATGGGGCTGATCCAGGTCAACGGTATCCGCGTGTTCGCCTACCACGGTTGTTTGGCGGAAGAGTCGCGCATCGGCGGTCATTTTCTGGTGGATGTGCAGGTGGAGGGCGACTTCGGCGAGGCGGAGCGCGGCGACCGCCTGGAACGCACAGTGGATTACGGACGTGTCACCACGATCGTGAAGGAGCAGATGGCCCAACGAAGCAACCTTATCGAACATGTGTCCCGCCGCATACTGGACCGGTTGAGGTCCGAATGGCCCGGGGATCACCGTTGGCGGGTCCGCTTGGTGAAGGAGCGGCCACCTGTCCAGGGCGATGTGGACCAAGCGGTCTACGTGCTGGAAGGTTGATATTCCCACGGCATCCATGAACATCCTATCTTCGCAGCCCACTTGACGGTCGCGTGGCCGAGTGGCTAGGCACAGCTCTGCAAAAGCTGCTACTGCGGTTCGAATCCGCACGCGACCTCGAACGACGAAAGCCCCGGTCCTCCGGGGCTTTCGCATATCACATGGAGGGAGCGGCCGAGCTTGGTGCACGATGCCCAGCACTTCGGGCGCTTCCCTGACCTCCATGATACCGTGGGATCCCTGCTTCGCCCGTACCTTGGCCATACCGATCGCGGACTTTCCGCGTTGTAGGCCAAGTTGATCCCGTTCCCATGCGTTCGATACCCGTACTTCTTGCTCTGATCGTTGCCTTGCTGCCTTCCACAAGCCATGCCCAGGATCAAAGTGCGATCGGTGAGTGGCGGGACCATTTCCCGTACACCAATCTGGTTTCGGTGGCCGAAGGGGGTGGACATGTGTACGCGGCTTCCACCACGGGCCTTTTCCGCTATGATCCCAATAGCGGGGAGATCCTCCGGTTGAACAAGACCAACGCACTGAGCGATGTTGGCATTTCCGGCTTGGCATGGAACGAGCCCCTACAGGCCTTGCTCGTGTATTATATCAACGGCAACCTGGACCTGATCCGTGGGGAGAGCAGCACGAACATCGGCGACATCAAACGCAGTTCCATCATCGGGAACAAGGGTGTGTACAGCGTATTCATGGTAGGTACGACCGCGTACTTGGGTTGTGGTTTCGGCATCGTGGTGCTCGATCTGGAGCAGAAAGAGGTGCGTGAGACCTGGTTCATTGGGCCTTCCGGGGCGCAAGTGCGGGTGGATGGCCTTACCATGAGCCCCGATTCGATCTATGCGGCCACCAGTACCGGATTGTTCGTGGCCTCACGCAACGCGGCGAACCTGGCCAGTTTCGACAATTGGCGCAAACGAACGGACATGGGCGCTTCCCTGCGCAACGGGCCATTCAATGCGACGGCGTGGTTCGGTAACAGGCTGCTCTTGAACGCCAAGAGACAAGGCGACGGTGGCGACTCGCTCCTCGTATTGGAGAGCGACAATACATGGTCCCGTTTCGAACCTTTGTTCGGGGTCCGCAATGTGAAGATCGACGTGTCCGCCGCCAGGGATATCGTGGTGGTGACCCACGACAATAGCGCGCACGCCTATGCCGTTGACCTCTCGGAAATAACCGAGATCTACGCATACGCAGGGGCCAGTGCGAACCCTTCGCAAGCCATACGTTCGGTGCTGGGGATCACCTGGGTCGCGGACCGGTTCAAAGGCCTGGTACGCTCCGGAGGAGGGGATCAAGGCAGTTCGGTGCTCCCCAATGGTCCGCGTACATCGACCTCTTGGCGCTTGGCCACCTCGGGTGGTGCGCTGTATGTGGCCACCGGTGCGGTCTCCGGCACATGGAGCGGCACCTTCTTGAAGGATGGGATCCATTATTTCATGGATGGTCGCTGGAACACGATCGACCGAAGTGAGTTCCCCTTGATGGAAGGAGCGAACCAATACGCGGGGGCGATGAACGACATGGTGGCCGTGGTCGTGGACCCCGATGATCCTGCGCACGCGTGGGCGGGTAGTTGGGATGATGGTCTGCTCGAGATCCGAAACGACGAGCCTGTTCAGATCTACAACAACACGAACAGCGGCCTTGGCCTGGACATCAACGGCTTCGAGGGTCGATTGAACGTAGCCGGACTGGCGTATGACCGGCAGGGCAACCTCTGGATGTCCAACGCTTGGTCCGAGAACCCGATCGTGGTACGCACCAAGGATGGGGATTGGTACAACTTCACACCCGGCACCCTATTGAACGGAAACCTGCTCATTTCCGACCTCGTCGTGGGCCGCAACGGCTATAAGTGGTTCATTCGGCCGCGCGGGAATGGGCTCTTGGTGTTCGATAGCGGCAACTCCTTGTCCAGCACGGATGATGACCGGTACCGCCTCCTGAACAACCAGACCGGCACAGGTGGACTGCCCTCTCCTGATGTATATTCCGTGGCGGAGGACCTGGACCAACAGGTATGGGTGGGTACGGCACGGGGGGTGGCAGTGTTCTACAGTCCGGAGGCCATCTTCGGTGATGGCGATTACGACGCCCAGCAGATCCTTATCGAGCAGGACGGCAATGTGCAGATCCTGCTGGAGACCGAAGCGGTCAACGCCATTGCGGTCGACGGGGCCAACCGTAAATGGATCGGCACTCAAAGCAGCGGGGTCTACCTCATCAGTGCGGATGGACGCGAGCAGATCCAGCACTTCACAGCGGAGAACAGTCCCTTGCCCAGCAACACGGTCACCAACATCGTGGTGGACGGCACCTTCGGCGAGGTATACATATCCACCGATCAGGGGATCATGAGCTACCGCGGCGATGCCACGGAAGGGGCCGACGAGAATACCTGTGCCACGGTGTTCCCCAATCCCGTTCGAGAGTCCTATACCGGCCCCATCGCGATCAATGGCCTGGTACGGAACAGCGAAGTGAAGATCACCGACATGAGCGGCAACCTCGTTTACCGAACGGTCTCAGAGGGCGGACAGGCGATCTGGACCGGGACGGACATGAGCGGGAACCGTGCCGCTACGGGTGTGTACCTGGTGCTGGTGAGCGACCAGAGCGGCCAGTTCAAGTGCAATACCAAGGTGCTGTTGGTGCGATAGCGACCTTTGTGGGCAGCCGCGCCCAGCCCCATGCTCCATACCACCCGGGCCATCGTTCTCAAGACCATACGGCACGGCGATCGTACCGTGGTGCTCAAGGCGTTCACCGAACAGTTCGGTCTGCGTTCCTACATGGTACGTGCAGGTGGCAAGGGGGGGGTGGCCAACGCGGCCCTGCAAGCGCTCAACCGCTTGGAACTGGTCGTGAACGAGCACCCGGAGCGCGACATCCAGAACATTCTGGAAATGCGCGTGGAAAGGCCGTACTCACGGGTACCCTATGATCCGGTTCGCGGGGCTTTGCTCCTTTTCACCCAAGAGCTATTGTACAAAGTGTTGCGTGGCGAAGCTGCGGACCCGGAACTGTATTGTTTTCTGGATGAGGCCGTGGAGGCGATCGATTCAGCCGAGGATGTACGCAACTATCCGTTGGTGCTGCTGGTCAAGTTGAGCGGTCAACTCGGTTTCCTGCCCGCCATTCCAGGAACCGGAGAAGATCGCTTCGATCTGCGCGAAGGGGAATTCATCCAGGGTGCAGCACGGCATGGGCACACCATGGGCCCGGTCCTTAGTGGTCATTTGGCGGCGCTTCTTCCCATCGGGTTCACGAACATGCCCGGCCCCGCGATCCCTGCTTCGGAACGACGCGATCTCTTGGACCATCTCCTGCTTTACTACCGCATGCACATCGAAGGCTTCGGCGAACTTCGTTCGCCCACGGTCCTGCATCAGGTCTTGGGCTGAACAAGTGTGGGGCTAACTTGCGGGCCGCCGCACAGCGCGACCGCATTGCGAATCGATGCGGCGCTCATGCATGTCCGGCCAGCCCAATGCTCGGAACACGGAAGTTGGTGGCCCCCAAGGCCGAACGCAGACCCCACGCGATCACAGCGCATGGCCATACCCGCAACGATGAATACTACTGGTTGCAATTGAGCGAGGCCCAAAGGCAGGCTGCCGAGCCTGATGCCCGTACGCGGGAAGTGATCCACCATTTGGAGGCTGAGAACCACTATTGCGAGACCGTGCTGGCACCGGTGCGCACGTTGCGCGATGAGCTCTTCCTGGAACTTCGCGCACGGATCAAGGAGGACGATAACAGTGTGCCATATCGCGAGAACGGATACTGGTACCACCACCGTTACGAAGAAGGCAAGGAGTACCCGATCCATGTGCGCCGCAAGGATGAGGTGGGTACCGCCGGAGCGGACTTCCTCAACGAGAACGAGATGGCCGAAGGGAAGGCCTACTTCGATCTCGGCGACTTCGAAGTCTCACCGGACAACACGATCGTCGCCTATAGTTTGGACACGGTCGGGCGGCGGCAGTACGAGTTGCGTTTCCGGGACCTTACCACCGGTGAGGAACTGTCCGACGTGATCGAGAACACAGCCGGTGGCGCCGCATGGGCCGATGATCGCACGGTGTTCTATTCGCGTATGGATGAGACCCTGCGTAGCCACCGGATCCATCGGCATGAGCTTGGTACCGACCCGGCAATGGATGTCGTCGTCTTCGAAGAACGCGACGGGGCATTCAATTGCGACGTATACCGGAGCCGTAGTGAAAGGTATGTCATCATCAGCACGGAAAGCCATACGTGCAGCGAACATTGGGCGTTACCGGTCGACGAACCGATGGGCGAGTTCACCCTGCTCTTGGCGCGGGAAGAGGAGCATGAGCACACCATGATGCACACACCAGGCAAGTGGTACATCCACACCAATTGGGAAGCCCTGGATTTCCGGTTGATGGAATGCGCCGAGGGGATGACCGCCGACAAGCGCAACTGGAAGGAAGTCGTTCCACATCGTGAGGATGTGTTGCTGGAGGATGTGGAGGTCTTCCGTGATCATCTCGTGCTTACCGAACGGCACGATGGTCTGGCACACCTGCGTGTACTGCGTTTGAGCGATGGACGTGAACACGAGATCCGATTCAACGACCCGGCATACATCTGCTATGTTGGCACGAACCCTGAATGGGATACGGACATGCTTCGCTACGGCTACATGTCGCTCACCACACCAAGCAGCGTGTACGAACACGACCTAAATGCCAAGACCGACATCCTGCTGAAGCAACAGGAAGTTGTCGGCACGTTCCGGGCCGGGGACTACACCAGCGAGCGTATCCATGTCAAGGCACGCGATGGGGAAATGGTCCCGGTATCCCTTGTTCGGCACCGGAACACACCGCTTGGCGGTAGGTCGCCACTATTGCTCTATGGGTACGGTAGCTACGGTGTGTCCATCGAACCCACCTTCAGCAGTGCGCGGCTATCGTTGCTTGACCGTGGCTTCGTGTTCGCGATCGCGCACATCCGTGGTGGCGAGGAGTTGGGCCGCGAGTGGTACGAGGATGGCAAGATGGAGCACAAGATGAACACCTTCACGGACTTCATCGACTGCGCCGAGGCGTTGGTGGTCCAAGGTTATACTGACCCTGAAAGGCTCTATGCATATGGCGGTAGTGCGGGAGGGTTGTTGATGGGTGTTGTGGTGAACATGCGTCCCGAGCTGTGGCATGGCATCATCGCGGAGGTGCCTTTCGTGGATGTGGTGACCACCATGCTTGACGAGAGCATCCCGCTGACCACTGGCGAGTTCGAGGAATGGGGCGACCCCAAGGAGAAGGAGGCCTATGATCGGATGTTGAGCTATTCGCCGTACGACAACGTGAAGGACCAGGCCTACCCGGCCATGATGGTGGGCACTGGCTTCCACGACAGTCAAGTGCAATACTGGGAACCGGCCAAGTGGGTATTGCGCCTGCGCGATCACCAGCAAGGTCCGGAGCCGATCCTTCTGCACGCCAACATGGAGGCCGGTCATGGCGGTGCCACGGGACGTTTCGAGGCCTTGAAGGATGTGGCACGCAACTATGCGTTCCTGCTTTGGCGGGCGGGATCGGCGTGAACCCTGAACGCTCGCCTTTGGCACCAAGGCGGCCCAGTTGTCAACGCGCGAGGATAAGATCCACTCAGCTCGCGAGGCTCTCCACGTGGAGGATCTCTTCGGCAGGCATGTCGATCACGCTGACCGGCTTGCTGGGGTCGTGCTGCAACTGCTCATAGTCGCGAACGCTGGCGAAGAAGAGGTGTTGGTCCTGACTCCCGCTAAGGGTTTCGGCGGTCTCCACCTCCCAGATCACCCCGAACACTTCGCGCCCGTTGCGTAGCTTGAACCGGCAGTGTTTGTGGGCGTAAGGGCGGATGCGCGAGAGGTCCATTGCGATGGCGGATCGACGACGATATCGTCTCTTTCCTACACGCAAATTAGCAGGTCCGGCGCGCTGGTACCATTTGGAATTATCAACAATGCGACCCGTCCGGTGGAAAAACACCACTTAGTCCGCGGGCTACTCCTTGGCGCTCAGCGGCATGCACGCCGGATCCAGGCGCAACGAAAAAAGGAGCCCTTCCAGTTCACGGATGTACTCGCGTTTATCGAACTGCGGAGCATACACGAAGCCTTCCACTGTGATCAATCGCTGTTGGCTCTCGCATACGGTGCTCAGGCTGGCGAAGGGGCCACCCATCTTGGCCCCCTCCATACCGAAAAGTCCTTCCATCAAGTAGCCATATCGACCGTCCACCTTCACAGCGCGCCCTTGCGGCATCAGGTCCATGGTATC